>JAJFVI010000183.1 GCA_021371895.1 Eubacteriales bacterium
CGTAATGATCGTTAACTGTTTGCCTGCGATGCTCCGGAACGCGAAGGGTTGCCAGTCGGGTATCGGATAACAGATCGGAACACATTTCATTGATGAGATGCATGGCACTATTCTGGGCAAGTTCGGTAATGTAGCTGTGAAAACGGTTGTCGGCTGAAAGGCCGGTTTTGCCCTCTTGAATATCGCTTGAGAACTGGTCGGCAAGCATCTTTAAATGCTCAGCTTTATCAAAGGTAATGTTGCGCGCCGCATTGTACGCCATTTCCGACTCCAAAAGCTTGCGCACGCCAAGCAGGTCGTATAGCAGATGGCGATCCGTGCTCAGCAAGCTGCTCACGTACGGGAGGATGCTTTCAAAGGTTACCTCGCGTACAACGGTTCTGCCATCCGCCCTGGTCAGCAGATAACCCTTCAGTTCCATCTGCAGGATAGCTTCGCGGATTGCGGTACGGCTTACGCCAAGCTGCATGGCAAGTTCCCTTTCCGTGGGAAGATGATCCCCGGCCTTGAGCTCCCCGGTAAGGATCAGATCAATGAGCTGCTTGGAAATCTGCTCGTGAAGCTTCGTTTTTTTCAGTGGCTTTAGCATGTTTAACCTCACACGGCGTTTTGTTGATGATACCATAAAACCGGTTGTGATTCAATGATCCCAAAGTAGGCTATGCTTCTTTGATACACCTGCGGACAAGGTTGCGATTGTGGTCCGATAAAGTGGTAGGAGGTATTTACAGTGGACAGAGAAAGAGCGTTACATATTTACGCTACGATGAACCGTATCCGCAAATTTGAGGAAAGGGCCGTGCAGCTATTTGAGGCCAACAAACTGCGCGGTTCCGTCCACCTCTATATTGGCGAGGAGGCCATCGCTGCGACGGTGTGTTCGCTGATGACCGATCAGGATTACATCACCAGCACGCACCGCGGCCACGGGCACGCGATCGCCAAAGGCGCGATGTTGGACCGCGCGCTGGCCGAATTGATGGGCAAATCGACAGGGTATTGCAAAGGGCGCGGCGGCTCCATGCATATCGCGGATCTGGAAAAAGGGAACCTTGGCGCCAACGCCATCGTCGGCGGGGGCGTGCCCATTGCGGTTGGCGGAGCGCTTGCGCAGAAAATGAAGGGCGAAAAACATTTTACCGTGAGTTTCTTTGGCGACGGTGCGGCCAACCAGGGCACGGTACACGAATCGATGAACCTTGCCTCGCTATGGAAGCTGCCGATCATCTTCATTTGTGAAAACAACGGCTTTGCCATCTCTGTGCCTACGTGGCAATCCACCAGCGTCAAGGATATATCCGTTCGCGCGGCAGGCTATGATATGCCCGGTGAAACCGTGGACGGCAACGACGTGATGGCCATCGACGCGGCGGTGGAGCGCGCGAAAACACGCGCATTGAACGGCGAAGGCCCCTCCTTTATTGAATGCAAGACCTATCGCTGGAAGGGGCACTGGACGGGCGATCCGGAAACCTACCGCACGCGCGAGGAGGTAGCCTCGTGGATGGAACGCTGCCCGATTAAGGCGTTTCGCGCTTATCTCCTGAATAACGGCATCGCCAAGGAGAAGGAACTGGACGATATTGAACAGGCGGCCGCTGCTGAGATAGAAGCGGCGACCGAGTTTGCCTTAAACAGCCCGGAGCCGGATCCTGCGCAGGTCATGGACGACGTCTTTTTTGTAGGGTAGGGGGGAAAAGATAATGAGCATTAAAACATATGCGGTCGCGATCCGCGATACCATCGCCCAGGAAATGCGGCATGACGACAAGGTTTTTATCATGGGCGAAGATATTGAGGTGCTGGGTGGCATTTTTGGATGCACCCGTGACCTTGCCAAGGAGTTTGGTACCGAACGCGTGCGCAACACACCCATCACGGAAGCAACGTTTGTCGGCGCGGGCGTAGGCGCGGCTACGGCGGGGATGCGCCCGATCGTGGAATTGATGTACATGGACTTTACCTATGTGGCGATGGATCAGATCCTGAACCAGGCAGCCAAGATTCGCTATATGTTTGGCGGCAAGGCGAAAGTACCGCTGGTGATTCGTGGTCAACAGGGCATTGGGCGCGGCAACGCGGGTCAGCACAGCCAGAGCGTGGAATCCCTTTTCATGCACATCCCGGGCATCAAGGTTGCCTGCCCGTCCACTCCGGCAGAGGCGGCGGGGTTGTTGCGCACGGCGATCCGGGATGATAATCCGGTGCTGTTCTTAGAGCACAAGGCTTTGTATTCCACCAAAGGGGAAGTGCCCGACGATCCCGAGTTTGCTATCCCCTTTGGCAAAGCGGCTATCAAAAAAGAAGGCAAAGACGTTACGATCGTTGCCAATCTGCTGTATGTGAGCAAAGCGCTTGAGGCGGCCGACATCCTTGAAAAGGAAGGCATCAGCGCGGAAGTCATCGATCCGCTGACGTTGGTACCGCTGGATATTGATACGATTGTGAAAAGCGTGCAGAAAACGGGACGGCTGATCACCGTGCATGAAGCCCACAGGGAGGGCGGCTGGGGTGCGGAGATCGCAGCGCAGGTCATGGAGAGGGCATTCAGATACTTGGATTCGCCGCCGATCCGGCTGGGCGCGAAACAATGCACGCTGCCTTTCAATCTTGGACTGGAAAACGCCGTTGTGCCTCAGGTGGATCAAATCGTGCAGGCCGCGAAGCAATCGCTGTACCGTTAGGAGGCGCAGATTATGGCTGAAAAAGTTATCATGCCCAAGCAGGGCCTTCAAATGACGGAAGGCACGATTACAAGGTGGTTTGTCAAGGAGGGGGGCAACTGCGTAAGCGGCCAGCCGCTCTTTGAGATGGAAACGGATAAACTGGTCATCACCATCGATGCAAACGTAACCGGAAAACTCCTGAAAATTCTCGCGCTTGAAGGTTCAACCGTACCCATTACGGAGACAATCGCCATTATCGGGCAAGAGGGTGAGGATACCTCCGCACTATTGGCGCAGGAGAAACCTTCGCAGGCAAACACTCCTGCCATGATGCCTGTAAGTGCATCCGCGCAGGCGGCGGGATTAACCCCTATGCCGGTCGCTGCGCCTGCCGGCCCGGTTTATGCCACTCCCCGCGCTAAACTGCGTGCGGAGGAAAAGAACCTGAACGTCGAACAGATTCCTGGGAGCGGCCCGGATGGCTTGATTATTGAGCGTGATGTTCTGGCATTTATCCCGCAGAAAGCAACGCCGCTCGCGAAGGCCATTGCACAACAGGAAGGCGTGAATGTGAGCGACGCGGTTGGCAGCGGCGCACATGGTAAGGTTACCCGCGCCGATGTCAATGCGCTGATTGCGGCACGCAAGGATACGCTGAATACGCGGCATGGCACGCTTGTGCCCTACGAAGGCAAGCGCAAGATGATCGGCGACAAAATGCAGGAATCTTTGCGTACACACGCGCAACTCTCCCACCAGATCAAGGTGGATATGTCCCGTGCGGTTGAACTGCGCGAAAGCTTCAAAGCGGCCGACCGGAAAGTTTCCTACAATGACTTTATCCTGATGGCAACCGCGCGCGCTTTGATGGATTTTCCGGCAATGAACGCGGAACTGACCGACAAGGGGATTTTGCAAAAGGACTATGTACACCTGGGTATGGCGGTGGACGTGCCTTCGGGGCTGATTGTGCCGGTGATCCGCGATGCCGATCTGATGCGCCTTGGCGAAATCAGCGCTTGTGCCGCAGAACTGGCGGATAAGGCAAAGAACGGGAAGCTGTTACCCACGGAGTACACAGGCTCGAGTTTTACCGTAACCAACCTTGGCATGTTCGGGTTGGAGTGTTTTGTGCCGATCCTCAATACGCCGGAATCCGGAATTTTGGGTGTTGGGAAGATCGAAAAGCAAGCTGTGGTGATTAACGATGAGATTGTCATTCGCCCCATGATGTGCCTGACCCTCACCTATGACCACCGAGTGACAGACGGCGCTCCCGCCGCGCAATTTCTGGCGCGCGTGAAGCAGTATCTGGAAAATCCTTTCCTGTTGCTGTAAACGCTGACAGCCGTGACGCACGGAGAAACCCATGCCTTTTTCCGCCCCCTTCACCGCGATACGCAAGCGCGACCATTTTCCTTATCGCCCTGGGTTTCGCGGCCCGAAGGGGGATTTTCCAGAATGTGAATATGCTGTGTTGCAACCGTGCTTAAGCACTGAGCGGATGCAGGAACAGATGGAGGAGACTTGCCATGAACCAGTTTGATATCGCCGTTTTGGGTGGTGGCCCCGGCGGATATGTGGCGGCCATTTGCGCTGCGAAGCGGGGCAAATCGGTTGCGTTGGTGGAAAAACGGGATCTGGGGGGCACATGCCTCAACCGGGGCTGCATCCCCACCAAAGCACTGTTGCACAGCGCTGATCTTTACAGTGAAATGAAAGAAGCATCCAGTCAGGGCATCCTCGTAGAAGGGCTTGCGTTTGATTACGAAAAAATCACCCAACGCAAGGAGAACATAGTTAAAAAACTTCGAATGGGTGTTGCCGGGCTGATGAAGGGCAACCATATCACCGTGTTCCCGACGGAGGGAATGCTTGTGGACGCGCATACCCTGAAGGTTGGCGATGAAACGCTGAGCGCCGGTAGCATCATTTTAGCGATGGGTTCCTTTCCGGCGGCGCTCCCCATTCCGGGCATCGAATCCGCCAAAAACTCCGACGATGTGCTGTCGATGCGGGAACTCCCCAAGAGTGCCGTAATCATCGGCGGCGGTGTGATCGGCGTAGAGTTTGCCACAATGCTCTCTTCGTTGGATGTGGAGGTGACCATTGTGGAAATGGCCCCCCAAATCCTGCCGGGCACGGATGAGGAAATCGCCGCGTCGATGCGCAAAATCCTCGAAAAAAAGAAAGTCACCATCCATACCGGCGCCAAGGTGCTGGCTGTTGAAAATGGCAAGGCGTGCCTGTTTGAGTTGGATGGACAGCAACAGCGGGCGACAGGGGAGATGGTCATCGTTGCGGTGGGCAGAAAGCCTGCCACGGCGAACATTGGGCTTGAGACAGCCGGCATCACGCTGGAGCGCGGCTTTGTTAAGGTGGACGAAGAGATGCGCACCAGTGTGGACGGCGTGTATGCCATTGGCGACATCACAGGCAAAATGCAGTTGGCGCATGTCGCCAGCGCGCAGGGGCTGGTTGCGGCGAACAACGCATGCGGCGAGCACAGGCGTATGCGTTATGACATCGTGCCCTCGTGCATTTATACCAGTCCCGAGATTGCGAGCGTCGGCCTTACGCAGGCACAGGCGCTCGACAAGGGTATTGAGGTGAAAATGGGCACGTTCCCGGTGGCCGCTAACGGGCGCAGTTCCATTATGAACGTCACGGAGGGCGTGGCGAAAATCGTTACGGATGCGCGCACCGGCGAAATCCTTGGCGCGCAACTCATGACGCCCCGTGCAACCGATATGATTGGGGAAATCGCTGCTGTTATGCGCGCAGAGGGCACCATCGAGGAGCTTTCCGACACCATCCATGCGCATCCTACCGTCAGTGAAATGATCATGGAAGCGGCACACGACGTACACCACCAAAGCTGCCATAAACTATAGGAGCACCGAAATGCAAGTGAAGCTGGCCTATGCTAAAACCTGTCAAGATACTGCCGTGAAGGACGAGCTGCTCCTGAAAGTACTATCGCCCAATGTTTTGGAACAAGGGGGCGCATGTGGTCAGGATGCCGTACTTCAGGCTTTGAAGCACCCGATCGGCACGAAGCGCGTGGGTGAGATCATCCAACCCGGCGAAAGTGTGGCCATCATCACAAGCGATGTCACGCGCCCCTTCCCAGCCTGGCAGGTGTTGCCGCCGTTGCTTTCGGAAATGGAGTCGGCGGGGGTATCGATGCGTGATGTGGTCATTGTTTTTGCCCTTGGCTCTCACCGGAAGCACAGTGAAGCGGAAATGCGCAAGCTGGTCGGAAACGATGTATATGACCGTGTTCACTGTGTGGACCATGACCCATCTGACTGTGTGCGGTTGGGCGTTTCCTCTCGGGGAACGCCCTACGATGTTTTTCGTCCCGTAGCCGAGGCAAAGAGGCGCATTTGCATTGGCAATATCGAGTATCACTATTTCGCGGGCTTCTCGGGTGGCGCGAAGGCCATTATGCCGGGGGTATGCACACGCGACGCGATACAGGCCAACCACTCGATGATGGTTCGGGACAGTGCTTACGCGGGAAGGCTGGAGGGCAATCCTGTGCGCGAGGATATCGATGAAGTGCTTACCTGTTGCCCCGTGGATTTCATCGTAAACGTGGTACTGGACGAACACAAGGAGATCCTTCATGCGGTATGCGGGCATGCGATTCTGGCGCATCGCGAGGGTTGCGCATTCCTGGACAGACTTTATAAAATCAGGATTCCGCAAAGGGCGGATATTGTGTTGGTATCCCCAGGCGGCTATCCCAAGGACATCAACCTGTATCAGGCGCAAAAGGCGTTGGACAACGCCAAGCACGCCGTACGGGATGGCGGTATCATCGTGCTGTGCGCTTCCTGCGGGGAGGGATTGGGCGAAAAGGTTTTTGAGCGATGGCTGACAACAGCTCCCAGTACACGGTTTATGACCGAGGAAATCGAGCGCCACTTTGAGCTGGGCGGGCATAAAGCGGCGGCGATCAGTATGGTGATGGAAAAATGCAGGGTCTTTCTGGTATCCGATCTGCCCGCTGCATTCGTTTCCAAAATCTTCTTCACGCCTTATTCGTCTTTGGAGGAAGCCTACTGTGCCGCGCACAAGGCGCTCGGGGAGAATGCGAGCGTGATTGTGATGCCTTTTGGGGGGTCAACATTGCCTGAGGTTGACGTGCCATGATGACATCAAGAGAACGTGTCAGGCTTGCTTTAGCCCATCAGGAAGCGGATCGGGTGCCACTGGACATGGGCGGAACGCTGTGGACGGGCATCCATATGGACGAGTACTGCGAGCTGGCAAAAACCTTCAGTCCCGGCTCATTGCCGCCAAAAATCTACGAACAGTTTCAAATGCTGGCACGAATCGACGAACCTATGCAGCGATGGCTGCAAGGCGATGTGGCTATCGTTGAAAGTCCTGTAATGACTTGGGGGCTGAAAAACGAGGGCTGGATGCCCTGGGACACCTTTCGGGGGAATACCGTACTGATGCCAGGCAGCTATGCACCCGTGGATGGAGGGGATGGATTCCTATACCTGCGTGATGAGCATGGTACGAATTTGGCCCTGATGAACAAGGGCGGGCTGTATTATGAGCGTTGCTGCCCGGTGAATATGCGTGACGACTTTGAACCGATGAGCGTCAAAGCGTTTGGCGATTCCATTGCCATTTATACCGATGAGGAGCTTGCCTTTGTGGAGAAGGAAGCCAAACGTCTTTTCAACGAGACGGAATTATCGGTGTTTGGCGCGTGCAACAAGGGGCAACTGAGTACCTATGGTCTATATGCGAATTGCACCATCACCGATTGGCTGGTGTTGCTTTTGACCGAGCCTGAATACACGTTTGACATTTTAGCCATGCATGCTGAAAAAGCGGTGGAAAATTTCAGGCTCTATTTGCAAGCCGCCGGCCGCTACTGCGATGCAGTAGCGGTTTCGGGCATGGATTATGGCATTCAAAACAGCGAGTTGTTTCAACCAAACATTTTTCGAGACCAATACATGCCAAACATGAAAAAAATAAACGCTTTTATCCACCAGCATTCCAGCTGCAAGACATTTTATCATTCGTGCGGATCCATCTATCATATTCTTCCTTACATGATTCAAGGCGGCGTGGATATCATCAACCCGGTGCAAACTTCCGCCGCGTGCATGGAGCCAGAGCGGCTTAAAAAGGAATTTGGAGATCAGCTTGTATTCTGGGGCGGCGGCGCGGACACTCAGGATGTCCTTCCCAACGGCACACCCGAGGAAGTGTACAATCACGTAAAACAGCGTATGGAGGTTTTTGCGCCCGGCGGCGGCTTCGTCTTTTCGCCTGTGCATAATCTCCAGTATGGCGTTGCGCCCGCAAACGTGGAAGCCATGCTGCGTTCCCTTCGGGAAAACGGAAGCTATCCCATTGCGTAGCTTGCATAAAAGGAGGCAGAAGCATGTACATCGGTGTTGAAATCGGTGCGACAAAATTGCAGGTGATTTTAGCGAAGGCGGATGGAAGCATTCACGGCGTGCTTCACCATGCTGTAGAAATTGCGCGGGGAGCACAGGGAATTCTCGCGTGGATCGTACAAGCGATTCACGAACTTCAGGGCCTTTCGCCTGAGCCGTTGCAGGGGATTGGCATCGGTTTCGGGGGCGTTGTTTCCCGCGCGAGCGGCAGTACGCTATTATCGGTGCAGGTATCCGGATGGGATCATTTTCCACTTCGAGACTTTTTTGAGAAAACCTTCTCGCTGCCCTGTGTGGTGGAAAACGATACCGTTTGCGGCGGTTATGCCGAATATAAAATGGGAAGCGGAAAAGGAATACAAGGGTTCTTTTACACCAATATTGGCAGCGGCATCGGGGGTGCGTTGTTTTCGCAGGGTCGCCTTTTAAAGGGACAAGATCTTGGGTGCGCATACTTTGGCCATACTTGGGTACCCTCATGGGAAGAGGCAGGCAAGCCGGAAAAGATTGAAAACCTGTGTTCGGGTTTTTCAATCGAGCGAAGGCTGAATCACGAGGGTTACGTGCCAGCCGCCAGTGCTTTGCGCCAAATCGCGGAAGGCGGACGGTTCAGCTGCAAGCAGTTGGGACAAGCTGCGGCAGCCGGCGACGCGTTCGCGCTGGAGGAGATCGACCGAGTTGCCAAAAGCTTCGGGATCGGGCTGGGCAATGTCCTCACCCTGTTTCATCCCGAGCGTATTTCCATCGGTGGCAGCGTGTCCCACTTGGGAGAACTTCTGCTGGCACCCCTGCGCCGTTACGCCAAAACGTTTGCTTTTGAACCCTGTAAAAACGGGTTTGAAATTGTCAAGTGTATCTATACCGAAGAAGCGGTGCCGCTGGGTGCGGCAATACTTGTCGCAAATCGAAAGGAGTATGAACCCGAATGAAGAAAATGGCAATCATTCACACCAGTTTTGTATCTGTGAACGATCTGGCGGCGCTTTGCAAGGAAATATTGCCGGGGGTGGCGGTGACCAACATCGTGGATGACAGCCTGTTGCCTGAAGTACGTGAAAACGGGGGGTTGACAAAGAACGTAACCCGCCGTATCTGTGCCTACGCGGTGGAAGCCCAGCAGATGGGCTGCGACGCCATTTTAAACCAGTGCTCATCTGTGGGTGAAGCTGTGGATGTTGCGCGCGAATTGATCAATATCCCCTATGTGAAGGTAGATGAGCCCATGGCTGAAAAAGCTGCCGCTATTGGCGGACGGATTGCCGTCATTGCGACGGTGCCTACTACGCTGGGGCCAAGCTGTCGCTTGGTGGAAAGCGCCGTCAGGAAGCTGGGAACCAAGGCCGAGGTCATACCGGTGTATGTGGACGGCGCGTTTGATGTGTTGCTTAAGCAGGGCAGCGAAGCACACAATGCTATGCTCATCAACCGTATTCGCGAGGTAGCCAAGACGGCTGATTGCATCGTGCTTGCGCAGGGCAGCATGGTTTGCGTTGCGCCAATGCTTGCGGATATGCCTGTTCCCGTCTTTACCAGCCCGCGTCTGGGCATTGAGCGGATGAAGGACGTGCTGGGTGTTTAATCCTGCAATCACGAATGAGGAGGTTTTTGATCATGGCATACGATAAGAAATACGGCAAGTATTGCGATCACACCGTACTCCGGGCTTATACCACCCAAGAAATGGTCGCGGATTTTTGTGACGAAGCCATCAAGTATGACGCGGCGAGTGTTTGCGTCAATCCTACTCATGTGCCCTTTGTTCACGAACGGTTGAAGGGAACGAGTATCGCTACGTGCTGTGTAATCGGCTTTCCGCTGGGAGCAAACAAACCGGAAACCAAGGCTTTCGAAACGTCGCAGGCCGTGCGGGACGGTGCGGATGAGTTGGATATGGTCATCAACGTCGGCGCGCTGCGCGACGGGAACATTGTGTTCGTGCTGGAGGATATCAAGGGCGTGGTGAAGGCGGCGGAGGGTCGCCCGGTGAAGGTGATCATCGAAACGTGCTACTTGACGGACGACGAGAAACGCATTGCCAGCCGCCTGTGCGAGGAGGCTGGCGCTGCTTATGTGAAAACATCCACGGGCTTTGGCACACGCGGCGCGACTGTGGAGGATTTGATTTTGATCCGTGAAACGGTCAGCTCGCATATGAAGATCAAGGCTTCTACCGACATCAACACCCGTGAAGATGCCGATCGGCTGATCGCCGCCGGAGCGGTTCGGTTGGGAGTATCCCGTACGCCGCAGATCGTAGAGGACGATACCACACTGATCACCGCGACGGTACGCAACAAGGCGCCCAAGGGTTGATCTTTGGGGGGAGGGAGAGACGGTTATGAATCAGCAAAATCAGGATCAGCTTCGGTATCTGGGCAATCTCAGGCAGCTTTGTGGCGTCAACCGGATCACCTACAGCGAGGGTAAGATGGATGGCGTGCGTGCGTATGAACTCTATAACGCTGCCGGACTTCACTTTACCTGCATGGACAGCCGCTGCATGGACATCTATCGCCTTTCTTATAAAGGGGTCAACTTTCCCTTCATGTCCAAGCCCGGATTGTGCGGTCCCGCCCATACCGACCTGCACGGCATTAACTTCCTGCGCAGCATCGGCGGCGGAATGCTCTACACCTGTGGGCTTTCCAATGTTGGCAACGCCTTTGTCAGCCCCGAGGAGGGCATCGACGATATTTTCCACGGCAGGCTGCGCTTTACGCCTGCGGAAAACACCGCCAGCTTTTCCCGCTGGGAAAACGAGGAATACATAATCGGTGTGCATGGAGAAATGCGCGACGCGTCGCTGTTTAAGGATGATCTCGTGCTGGCGCGTACGGTGACTACAAGCCTGAACAGCAAATCCATTACCGTTTCCGACACGGTGGAAAATCAGGGGTTTGAACAGCAGGATCTGATGCTCACGTACCATATGAATATGGGCTTCCCCCTCGTGCAAAAGGGGAGCGAGGTGTTCATTCCCTCGGCGGGCGTTACGCCAATGAACCCCGCCGCTGAAAAGGGCGTCGACGAC
>JAJFVI010000054.1 GCA_021371895.1 Eubacteriales bacterium
CGTCAAGACGAACACCGGATCGGCCTGACAATGTATCGAATATTGGTTTACCTCGTCCTTGGAATCGTCAGTTTTTCCTGCCTGTTCTTTTTCTATATCCTGATCATCAACGCTACACGCGCGCATAGTGAGATTCAAACCGGCTTCAGCTTTTTACCGGGAAAATTCTTAACCCAAAACTGGGATAACATGATGAGCAATGATCAGTTGCCCATGTGGAACGGTATTTTAAACAGTCTCTTCGTGTCAAGTTGCGTAGCGGCGCTTACCACTTATTTTTCCGCTTTAACGGCCTACGCGATCCACGCTTATCAGTTTAAACTGAAGGACACGATATTCAAGTTTATTCTATTAGTCATGGCTATCCCCACGCAAGTCGCCACGCTTGGCTTTATAAGGATGATTAGCGGCTGGGGCTGGATGGATACCTTTTATCCGCTTATTCTTCCAAGTATCGCGGCCCCCATTGTATTCTTCTTCATGAAACAATACATGGAAAGCACGTTGCCTTTGGAAATCGTAGAAGCGGCTCGCATCGACGGCGGCGGAGAATTTGGTATCTTTAACCGTATCGTACTGCCGATACTGAAACCAGCGGTTGCGGTGCAGGCAATCTTCAGCTTCGTATCATCCTGGAATAATTACTTCTTACCCGCGTTGGTCATTAGAAGCGCAGATAAGAAAACGTTGCCTATTTTAATCGCACAGCTTCGCAGTGCAGACTGGTTGAAATTTGACATGGGACAAGTATACATGGCAATCGCGCTCGCAATTATGCCCATTATTATCGTCTATCTTCTGCTTAGCAAATTTATCGTTCGTGGCATTACGCTTGGCAGCGTAAAGGGATAATCATTCATGCATGCATGCACCGTAGGTATGCCGTCACATTTTGACTCGCATTTTACGCAATTCTTTACTTTTTTCATCACACTACATTTTGTAGAGCAACGGGCATCAAAAACGGACGGGAATGATTCCCGCCCGTTTTTGATTCGCATGGAACCGTCTTAATCAATCGTGCGAACAGTGAGCCTGATGTTGTAGTTTTCGTTGGCCGCATCACCGAATACCCGTAAAAGCCGGGGTGTATACTCCGCCATCTGCCCCAGGGGCAGCGTAGAATAAAGCAGTGTGATATGCGTGGGCTCCGTGATGCTGGAAAGCTCGTCAAACAACGCATCCAGATTGGCGCCGTAGTAGAAAGGGAAGCCCATGCGTTCCTTCAGATATCGGTGCAGCGAAATTTTTCCCTCGAAAACGGAAATGTCCAGTTGAATCTCTTGCATGGTGCAAACCTCCCCTGGCTTAAAAAAGCCGTTCAAAACTCCTGTGTTCGTCGGATGTAAAATAGATCAGTCCGTCGTTGCTCCAAACCAGCCGCTCTGCGCTGCGCTCGCCGTTTTGCACGTTTACGTCGCACTCATGCCACATGCGGCCCTCTGCATCCGGCAGCAACCCTTCCCGGTTGCCGAAACTGTCCCCGCCGATCGCACAGCCCGGTGCGATAGCGCCCAGGTTGTTTTTTTGGGAAGACCAACCCAGCTTTTGGGCTTCGTTTCGGGTGAGGTAATTGGCCGGCAGTCTGCCAAACTGGTGCAGGTACGCGGCAACGTCGTCCTTTCGCAGGTAAGCACCGTCCTCCCGGATGGTTGCACTCTCCCCTGCAGCAACCGCGGCGGCGTCCCCAGCAACGAGGATCTGACAAAAGGTATTATAATGGTCCTCGCTGTAATAAATCAACCCGTCATTCGAAAAAACGATCCGCTTGGCGTTGCGGTAGCGGCCGTAGGAATCAATATCGCATTCCGTCCATATACGGCCTTTCGCGTCTGGCAAAAGACCTTCGTAGTTGACGAAGGGTTCTCCGCCAATGGATTTTCCCGGGGCGAACTCGTACAGGTTGCCCGCCCGGCTGTCCCAGCCCAACGCCTGCGCCGCCTTCTTGGTGATAAAGTTCGCGGGCAGTGCGCCAAAATCGGTCAGGTATACGGCGACCTCTTCCATGGAGGTATACGATCCGCTTTCGACGACGGCAAAATCCCCGGCATCGACCGTGACGGTGAGTGCGGTATTTGCCGACGCACAGGCGCCGCACGCTACAATGAGCATGCAGACCGCGAGCAGCAGCCCCAGTGTTCGTCTAACGGTTTTCATGGATGACCTCCCCAAAGCTCATGCTTTTTACAGCGCAATGGGGCTGCTCCACGCGCTCTTTCCCTGAGTGTCGATCACCTGACAGCGCACGAAACGCTCGCCGTGCTCACGCTGCAGCGTGTAGCTCGCCTGTTTGAGATCTTTGCCGATCACCGGGCGTCCGGGTGTCCAAACCAAATTGGAATGGAAGTATACGCGCTCAACCGGCGAGCACTGCACGGTCATCTTTCCTTCATCCAGCGTAATCTGCTCGATGCGCGGTCCTTGGCTGGCATAAAAGAGCCCTTCATCCATCGCCCGTTTAATCGCTTCGGCGCTTAGTTCCTCGGCCTGCACCATGGTGTAGCTGACGCCTTCCTCACCCTCGTACGCGTGCGTATCATCGGAGGCGACCAGCGGGTAGAGCTTGCCGTGCGCCGCGGTCACATCCAAAATATCGGAGCTGTCCGGGCGAAGGTAAGACATGGAGTTGTAGATTTCCGCTGCCGTCGCGTCATGGATAGCCAGCAGTGTCGTCATGGTATTGAGCGACCAGTGCGGGTGCGCGACGATCGCGCGTCCGTCACAGGCGCGTATTGCGTTCACGCCCGCCTGCGGCCCCAGCTCGTAGCGAAGCCTTGGCAGCAGGTCGCTCGTCATACCAAAGCCGACGATATGCACCACTTCCTCGGGCAGGTTATAATCCAGTTCGATCCCGGGAAGAAGCAGCATGCCTTCCTCCACGTGGCTTTCAGGCACAGTCACACGCCGGTGGTCGGTAATGGCTAAAAAATTGTAACCGAGGCGCCGATAAAGTGCGATCGCCTCCCGCGGCGTTTTTACACCGTCGCTCATGGTAGTATGGCAATGCAGGTTCCCTTTCCAAAACGGTACGTCCTTCTTGAAAACTTCCATAAACACGCTCCTTGGTTTCTTTCTCCCGGCAAACAACCCGCCGCTTGCCCGCTTATGCTTCGTCGGCGCCGCCTTCGGTGGCTTATGGTTTAATCCTTCAAAGCATCCAACTGTTGCAGCACCCAGCCCATGCGGTTGGCCAACTCGTCCGCCGTGGCGCTGTACACCGCCAGCGAACCGCCGTAGGGGTCTCGCACCGGAGGATGGAATGCCACTATATGCGCGGTGGAATAACGCTGACGTAAGGCCTCCGCAAGGCTCTCCTCCATCGGTACTACGAGCCGCGTTTCCCGGATAAGTGAGGATGTCACGGGTCTTGCCACGTGCTCGGCCAGGCTCAAACCCCGCTTCTTCATCGCCATAAAGGCGCCGTCCGTAGGCGGATCGCCCTCCCGGGCATACAATCCCGCCGATTCGGCGCGGTATGGCAGCCCGCGCATTCGGCACAGGTCGTTAAACAGGCATTGTGCTATGGGGCTGCGGCAGGTATTACCGCTGCAAACAAACAATACATCCATGTTAGTGCCCTCCTACGGAAAAGGCATTTGTTAAACCTCCAGCACGCAGAAAGCGGCCGCGCGGTATAGCCGGTTCATAATCGCCAGTCCGATGCCGTCGGTGTCCACCGCCTCGCACAGAATAACCCGCACCTGCCGGTCGTCCATGGCACGCAGCGCCGAAAACAGCTCGCGCGCGACGGTCTCCGGCTGGGCAAGGCTGCCGATGGAAAGGGTATCGCAGCCTTCGTACCAGAGCGCGTGTTCCGAATGCGTCAATATGCAGGCCTTCTCCTGGCTTTCCATGGCCTCACGGTAGAGTTTAAGGCAAGTCGCCCGTACATCGTCGGGCTTGCCCATCACCAGCGTAAGAGCCCCTTTAGGCGCGTAATGCCGGTACATCATGCCTGGGCTTACGGCCTTTTCTCCCTCTGCCAGCGGTCGCAGCACGCTCGCGGCCACATCCACCCGCGGCAGCACAGCCAGCAGCATTTCCCGCGTCACCCCACCGGGGCGTACGATCACGGGCGTTTCAGCCGTCATATCCAGCACCGTGCTTTCCAGCCCCACGGCGCAAGGGCCGCCATCCAGAATCAGGGGGATGCGGCCGTCCATGTCCTGCAGCACGTGCCC
Source organism: Eubacteriales bacterium (assembly GCA_021371895.1). Classification (GTDB taxonomy): domain Bacteria; phylum Bacillota; class Clostridia; order Christensenellales; family Aristaeellaceae; genus CAXXOK01. The sequence goes on from JAJFVI010000054.1 coordinate 4,182, forward strand.
GGCGGTAGTCGGGCTGGGGCGGCCGCTCACGTTGGCGCTCGGCGCGGCTACCGGCACGCCACAGGCACGCAGCAGGGCAAGCGCCACCGGGTGATTGGGCATGCGAACGGCCACGCTGGGGAGCCCAGCATTGGTCTGGGACGGAATCACGAGTTTCTTGGGCAATAGCAGCGTAAGCGGCCCCGGCCAGAACGCCCGCATGAGCGTCTGGGCGCGCTCGTCAATATAGCATAGCGGCTGCGCTGCCTCGGGAGTGGCGACGTGTACGATCAGCGGGTTATCGCCGGGCCTGCCCTTGGCTTCAAAGATCTTTTGCACTGCGTTGCCATTGAGCGCGTCAGCGCCAAGCCCGTAGACCGTTTCCGTGGGAAAGGCCACCAGCCCGCCCCCACGGATGATCCTCGCCGCCTCGGCAATCGCCGCCTCAGTCGGCGCGAGTACCCTCGTTTCCATGCTTATCCCTGCTCTCCGAAAACCTTGAGCTTCTCGGCCTGTTCCGCCAGCGTCAGCGACTCGATCAGTTCATCCAGATCCCCGTCCATCACATCGTCGATGCGGTACAAGGTCAGCCCGATGCGATGGTCTGTCACGCGCCCCTGCGGGAAATTATACGTGCGGATGCGCTCGCTGCGGTCGCCCGTACCGATTTGCCCGCGGCGGTTGGCCGCGTACACCGCGTCCTTTTCGTCTCGCAGCTTCTGGTAGAGGCGGCTTTTTAACACCATCATGGCTTTCGCGCGGTTCTTAATCTGGCTTTTCTCATCCTGACAGGTCACCACCAGCCCTGTAGGCAGGTGTGTGATGCGCACAGCGCTGTCCGTGGTGTTGATGCACTGGCCGCCGTGGCCTGTGGAACGGTAGACGTCGATACGCAGGTCGCCCGGCGCAATATTGATCTCCACATCTTCCACCTCGGGCAGCACCGCGACCGTGCACGTGCTGGTGTGGATGCGCCCCGCCGATTCGGTGCTGGGCACGCGCTGCACGCGGTGTACGCCGCTTTCGTACTTTAGCCGGCTGTATACGCCCACGCCGCGGATGTTAAACACCGCTTCCTTTACGCCTCCCAGTTCGGTTATGTTGTAGCTTACAGGTTCCAGCCGAAAACGCTGACGCTCGGCATAACGCGTGTACATCCTCAGCAGCAGCGCACCGAAAAGCGCCGCCTCGTCTCCCCCCGCGCCCTGACGTATCTCCACTACCACGTTGCGGTCGTCATCCGGGTCTTTGGGCAGAAGCAACAGCTTCAGTTCGTTTTCCTGCGTCTTTTTACGCTCCGTAAGCGTATCCAGTTCTTCCTGGGCCATCTCGGCAAAGTCGGGCTGCTCCAGCATCTCTCTGGCTTGCGCAAGCTGGGACAGCGTAACCTGATATTCGGTATAGGCGTTTACCGCCGGCTGCAGTGAGGCGTGCTCTTTGAGCAGCTTTTGATATTGATCCGTATCGGCGAGGATTCCCGGCTGGCTGATGGCTTCGCCGATCTCCTGATACCGGCCGGTCATCCAATCAAATTTCTCAAACATGGGTTTGCTCCTTTATTCGCGGGTCTGGCAGCGTAAAGCCTTGATACTGCCACGTATGCGCATGCGTGGCGCTCTTTCGCTACGCACACGCTATGTGGGGCTGTCCGCGCGGCGCGCTGAAACGACCCGTTCCATGCCGAAGAGATCACGGTACACCTCAACCCCGTCAAATGCGCCGCTATCGGCAAGCAGCGCCGCAACCTCCGCCGCCTGCCCGTCGCCAACCTCCACCATCAGCCTGCCGCCCAAAACGAGGCACGCGGGCGCGTCAGCGGCCAGCCTGCGGTAGAAGGCCAGTCCGTCTGCTCCTCCATCCAGCGCCAGACGCGGCTCGCGCATCACTTCCGGTTGGAGGGTTTCGCAATCCCCACTTTTCACGTAAGGCGGGTTACAGGTTATCAATTCAAACCGCTCGTCCCGCACCGGAAGCAGCAAATCACCCTGCAAAAAGCGGATTTCCGTTCCGTTGTCCCGGGCATTGCCGCGTGCGACCGCAAGCGCGTCCTCGCTTACGTCAGTTGCCGTCACCCGCACCTGCGGGCAGCCCAGGCGCAGCGTTACGGCAACGGCGCCGCTGCCCGTGCATACGTCCAGCGCGCGCGGCGCGGTTCCCGCTTCGCATAAAAAGGCCAGCGCTTTCTCGCACAGCGTTTCGGTCTCTTGCCGGGGAATCAGCACGCGCGCGTCCACCTGAAAGGGTCGGCCGTAAAAATACTGCTTTCCCAGCAAGTACTGCAGCGGCTGGCGCCAGGCGCGCAAAAGCAGGAGAGAACGGTAGCGTTCCTCCTGCTCGGCTGTCAGGGTTTGCCGCGCGTTCAGGCGCAGGGACATTATCTCCATGCGGGTCGCTTGCGCCAGCAACGCGGTTGCGTCCACCTCCGGGTCGGGCACGGTCGCGAGCGTACGCTTGCCCAGCTGGAGCGCCTCGTAGACCGTCAGCATTCAGTCAGCCGTGGCCGTCAGCGGCTGTGCGCCGTCATGCGCGGCGGTCTCCGGCGAGTCCGCCTCAGGCGTTTGCAGGGGCTCGGCAAAAGGCGTATCGGCCTGCGGCGGTACCTCGGGCGCGGCTTCCGGCTGGTAGTCAGGAGCACTCTCCGCATATCCGGCAAGCACGGCCCAGCCTTCTGGCGTGCGTTTGGCATGGGCCGGCATCCCGTACAGGGCGACGTTCATGGATACGATTGCGCATTCCAGCATCTCGTCCGTCGGGGGGCGCGTGGTAAGACGCTGCAATTGCATCCCCGGCCAGCGCAGCATGCGCGCCAGGATGCCTTCGCTGTGGGCAAGGCCCTTGAGCACCTCGTAGCTCACGCCTGCGACCACGGGCAGGAGCGCCAGACGGCTGAGCAACCGCCAAATGTAGGCGTTGCCCTGATACCCTACCAGCGTAAAAAGCAGGATGGAGATGACGAACACGATCAGCATAAAGCTGGTACCGCAGCGCGGATGCAGGGGGCTGAATTGCCGCGCATTCTCCGGAGTAAGCGGCAAATCAGCCTCGTGGCAGTAAACCGTTTTATGCTCCGCCCCGTGATACTCAAATGTACGCCGCACATCCGGTACCAGCGCGCAAAAGAGAATATAACCGATCAGGAGCACAATGCGCAACAGGCCGCTTAACAAGTTGACCAGCCAATTCATGCTCCCGTCCGGCCAAAAGCCTTTGAGCATCTTGGCAAACAGCTCCGGCAGTGCGAAAAACAGGCCTACGGACAGCGCTACCGCGAGCACGATGGCTGTGCCCATGATAATTTTATCTACGCCCTTGCCCAGCTTTTTGCTCAGCCAAAGCTCAAACTTTGTGGGTTCTTCGGAAAGAATACCCAACATATCGGTGCTCTGCTGCAGGGTGGTCATGCCCATCGACAGCATAGTAAGCATGCTGACCATACCGCGGATAAAGGGCCATCCCATCCAGGGGTGTTTTTTTGCCGGACTTTTATACTCATTTCTGCGTACGACGATGGTATGATCCGGACGACGTACGGCAATGGCGATGGCATCGGGCGATTTCATCATCACGCCCTCCATGACGGCCTGCCCGCCGATATCGACGCGTTTTGGACATTCCTGCTTTTTTTTCATTCGTGCCGGTTCCTTTCCATCTATTCAATAGGCTCATGGACTGATTTCGACGCGGCTCTGCCTTTTCCTGCCGCGGTGCGGTTCATGTCGTTGGTTGCAGCGGCGTTAGAACTCGTTTTTCAGGCTGCGGCGAAAGAGCCCGTCGATCGCCTCGTGTATGTCCACGCCCTCATACAAAATCCGATACACCGCACGGCTGATGGGCATCTCCACCCCGGTACGCGCTTCCAGATCCATCAGCGCTTTCACCGTGTAATAGCCCTCGGCAAGCTCGGTATACGGCTGCCCCGTCGCCACGCATTCGCCGTAGCGGCGGTTGTGGCTGTAGGGCGAGAAGACGGTCGCCTCATAATCGCCCAAGTGGCAAAGGCCATAGGCACTCAGTTCGTTACCGCCCAGCGCGGCAATCAGCCTGGCCACCTCGCGCGTGCCGCGGCTCATCAGCGCACCTTTGAGTGTGCCCAGCCCTACCCCGTCCAGCACGCCCGCCGCAATGCCGATTACGTTTTTAGCCGCTGCGCCGATTTCGTTTCCGATCAGGTCGCGCCCGTAGTAAAAGCGGATCAACTCGCTGGAGAACGCATCCACCAGCGCGATTTTGAGCGTTTCGTCGGCGCTGTCCACCACCATGCAGTTGGGTACGCCGCGTATAAACTCCTGCACGTGTCCGGGGCCAAGCCACACGGCTACGGGTTGCGATGTGCCCAGTTCATCGGCCGCAACGCAGGTTAAGCGCTCGCCTGTGCCGATTTCCAGCCCCTTCATGCACAGCATCAGCGGCTTGCCCCGCAGGGTCGGCGCGTGCTGCCGTAAAAGATCGCGAAGACTTTGCGAATCGACAGAAATCAGGTACACGTCCTCATTTTCAGGAAGCACATCCGTAAGCGCAACGCTTGGCGGAAGTGTTACCAATCCGTTTGTGTAGGTTTCCCGTAAGGCACGCATATGGCGTGAGCCTTCCCGGCCGTACAGGCTCACGCAATGGCCCTGCCTGTCCGCATACCAGGCCAGAAACGAGCCCCACCGGCCGCAGCCGATTATCGTTACACGCATGTCAACCCTCCCGTGCGCTATATCATATCACTTTCCGGCATCCGCCGCAATATGGCGCGCATGTCCGACCCGAACAGCCACCTTCCGCCTGGAATTTTATCCTTTCCCTGTGCGGTGATGAAGCGATTGCGCGTTTATCGAAAACGTTGTAAAATAGACGTATAATATCAGGGAGGATATCGATATGCTGACAGACGGAAAAATCTGGGTAGGCACAGGCGACAACAAACCGCAATACCTGCTGGCAAACATGGCCAACCGGCACGGCCTCATCGCCGGCGCAACCGGCACAGGTAAAACCGTTACCCTCAAGGTGATGGCGGAGGGCTTTTCCGCCATGGGCGTTCCCGTATTTTTAAGCGACATCAAGGGCGATTTAAGCGGTATGGTTCGCATGGGTGAAAACACGGACAAGATTGCCGAACGACTGATGACCGTGGGCGTGAACAACTTTACGTTTGCATCCTTTCCCACCGAGTTTTGGGACGTTTACGGCGAGCAGGGGCATCCGGTACGCACGACTATCAGTGAAATGGGCCCGTTGCTGCTAGGGCGCATGCTCAACCTGAACGAAACGCAGGCGGGCGTGCTCAACATCCTCTTCCGCGTGGCGGACGACGAGAACATGCTGCTACTGGACATTAAGGACGTTAAGGCCATGCTGGCCTACGTGGGCGAAAATGCCTCCCGCTATATTCTGAACTACGGCAACGTAAGTAAATCTACCATCGGGGCGATACAGCGCGCCGTGGCGGTATTGGAGGATCAGGGCGGGGATCAGTTCTTTGGTGAGCCGGCGCTCAACATTGCCGATTGGATGCAGCAGGACGAGGAGGGGCGAGGAACGATCAATATTCTGGCCTGTGATAAGCTTTTCCTTAACCCGCTGATGTATTCGACCTTCCTGCTGTGGATGCTCAGCGAACTCTACGAGACCCTGCCGGAACTTGGCGATCAGAATAAGCCTCGCATGGTGTTCTTCTTTGACGAGGCGCACCTGCTGTTTAACGATTGCAGCCGGCAGTTGCTGGACAAAGTCGAACAGGTCGTACGCTTGATCCGCAGCAAGGGTGTGGGCGTATACTTTATCACGCAGAACCCCGCCGATATTCCCCTGACTGTGCTGGGCCAGCTGGGCAACCGCGTGCAACACGCGCTGCGCGCCTTTACACCGCTGGATCAGAAAGCCGTCAAGGTTGCCGCGCAAACCTTCCGCGCAAACCCCGCCTTCGACACCGAAGAAGCCATTACCCAGCTGCAAACCGGCGAGGCACTGGTGTCCTTTTTGGATGAAACAGGCGCGCCGTCCGTGGTCAGCCGAGCCGTCGTCCTGCCTCCGCAAAGCTATATCGGCGCGATTGATGAAACCCTGCGAAAAACCTTCATCGAAACCAGCACCTTCAACGGTATGTATGAGGAAACGATCGACCGTGACAGCGCCTACGAATACCTTGCCGCCACCATGAACCTGGGTCGGCAGGCAGCGCCCGCGCCAAGCAGCACACCTGTATTCGCGCAAACCGCGGCACCCGTGACCGCCGCGCCGCCCGCGACTACGTTTATGGTGTTCGATCCTGCCACCAACAGCTACTCCGCCAAGCAACTGGATACCTTAAGCCCGCTTCCGCAGGAGCAGGCCGCGCAGCAGCCCGCACCCGCCGTGCAGCAGGTCATGCCCGCACAGCCCCAGATGACGAAACAAAACGTACTGGTGCTCGATCAGGCTACCGGCCAGTATATCCAAAAAGAAATGACCATGGCGCTGGACCCTGCTACCGGCCATTATGTGCCTGTTACCACGGAGGCCGAAGCGAACGCCGCTGCTACGGCACAAAAAGAAGTCGCCAAATCCACCAGGGAAGCCGATATGCTGGCACGCCGCGAGAAGGCCGACGCACTGCGCGACGAACGTGCCGATCGGGCCCGCCGTAACGACAGTGTGTTAGGTCGCGTTAAAAACACTACGCTCAACACCGTTACCCGTACGGTGGTCAGCCAGCTGACTCGCGGTCTGCTGGGCGGATTGACAGGGAAAAGGTAAACCACGCCAAAAAGCAAAGTGCGCGGGCCGGAGATCAACGTCTCCGGCCCGCGTGCATATTCGCCAAACTGCCGCTTAATACCATGATAAAGCGAAAGCAAGCTTCGCGCCGAGCGGGGGCGATGCATTGCCAAAAGCGATGACCTTGCTTGTTTTCAATTCGCTTCGCTGCCGTATCCTCGCATCACGGTACCCGCTATGACCTGGCTTTTCGCCGTGCCCCACCTGACGGACGCTTCGCTTTCACGGCAGGTTTGCGCGTCCCTCCGCCGACTTCCTTCGGACTACCAAGCCTGCGTTTCAGCGCTTCCTCCCCCGCGACTGAGTATCCAAAAAAGCCGGTGAGCTGCCCCTGTGTAAAATACTTGCCATGCACGAAGGCAACCAGTTCCATGGCCTGTTCGTCGACGCTCCCGTCCGCAAGCAGATACTTCTGGTCGATCAGCATATCCACAATTTCCGCCAAAAACAGGTCGTGACTACCCAAAGGCAGGATTTGCGTAACTTTGCAACAAAGGCAGGCCGGGGCTTGCAGCACCGCAGGAGCAACGCTCAGCGGCCCGGCTGTAACGGGGGTCAGCCCCAGCGCGGCAAATTTATCCATCTCACGCCCGCTCTTGACTCCGCAATAATCCATTGCCCGGCACAGCGGCGCGCCGACGAGATTGACGGTAAACTCCCCCGTGCTCTTAATCAGCGCGTGGCTGTAACGCTCAGGGCGAATGGCAACGCTCAGCATCGGCGGATTAGAGCAGCATACGCCCGTCCACGCTACGGTAATCAGGTTGGGCCGGCTGTCGCCCCCGTGCTGCCAGCCGTCGTCCGCCGCGCAGCCCACCAGCACCGCCGGTATCGGCCCTAAAAACGTCGTAGCGCCGATGGATTGAAACCCGATCCCTTTCATCCTGCCGCCCCCTTGTCTGCGTTCTTACATCCGTGTACAATAGTAAATGAAATCGACTGAATTTGCCCGTAAGGAGGGCTTTTATGGCTCGTTACGAATACCACCACCGTAAACCGCCCCGCCGCAGGCTGCGCCTTTCACACGTTGTGCTGGTGCTGCTGGCGCTCCTGCTTGTCGCGTACCCGTTTTTTGAGGCTTACCACATCAACATAACGAAAACCGAGCTGGTCATCGCTGATCTGCCCACGAACCTGAAAAGCCTTAAAATCGTCTTTTTAACCGATATTCACGAATGCGCGCGTTTTCCGCAAAGCAGAGTGGACGCGCTGGTGAACACCGTAAACGGTCTGAGCGCCGATCTGGTGCTGCTGGGCGGCGATTACGCCGACGAAGGCAAAGATACGCTGGCGTTTTTTCAAAACCTGCCCACCCTGCACGCGCGGTTGGGCGTGTACGGGGTTCTTGGCGAGTGTGACCGTGAAGAGCTGGGTACCGACCTTGCGCCATTAGCCAAGGCTATGACCACCGCGGGTGTCCTGCCGCTGATTAACGACGTTGCCAAAATCAAGGTAGGCCAGATCTACCTGTATATCGCCGGTGCGGACGATGTGCTGACCGGCCAGCCCGATCTGTCCGCCATTGCCGGGCAGGTGCGCGCGGACGATTTTGTGATCTTTCTTGGTCATAACCCCGATCTGCTTACCGCCGCGCTGAAAGCTAACGGCTCCGACGGGGATAACCATTGGTTCGATCTGGCGCTGTTCGGGCATACCCACGGCGGGCAGATCACGCTGTTCGGACTGCCGCTGTTGGGGCAACTGGTGCCCACGCTGGGCAACCGGTATGTAAGCGGGTGGCTGACCGAAAACCGCGCCAATATCCTGATCAGCAACGGCGTGGGTACCAGCTTCTTCCCAGCGCGGCTCTTCGCGCCCGCGCAGATTCACCTGATTACACTGAAAAAGAAATAGGTTACCTGCCAGCGTTTTTCTTAACGCTGCCCGTACTCCGCCTGCACCGCGGCAATCCTTTCCAGCGTCGGCGGATACAGCGGTATCGGGAATTTCATAATCGCCGCGGCGGCGCAGGCGGATGCGAATTCCGCCGTACGGTCGTCATCCATGCCCTTGTACAGCGCGTATGTGCAGCCGGCCTTGAAGGTGTCCCCAGCGCCCAGCGTGCTTTCCGGCATAACCCGGTAGGCTTGTAGCCTGCGGACAGGCCCGTTTTTGCGGCTGTAGAGCAGTTCTCCGCCACCCGCGGTGAGCAGCGTCAACCCCTCCGTGTGTGCGGCGTAACGCTGCAGCACGCTTTCGCGCGCCTCACCCGGGTATTGCCAGCGCAGGAACTCCCCGCTGATGGCGCTGACGGCCGCGTACATGGCCAAATACGAATCATGTTTGCAGTCGATGGTCACGTACGGCAGCCCTGCCTGTACGCAAAGGCGCGCCACATCCTCGCTCGCCTGCCCGAAAAAGGGGTCGATCGCCGCCACGCGGCACCCCTGCAGATGGTCGATCGTCGGTCGGTTCCAGCGGTAGCCCTCCGGTCCCTGAAACGCGTCGAATGTGCTCAGGCAGGTACGCGTTTCCCCTTCGATGAGCACATAATCCTCCAGCCCATCAAACGTATCGTCGTAAGTGATCAGGCTCAGGTCGACTTTCTTATCTTTAAAATAGGCAAACACGCCGTCGCGGGTGCTTCGGCCCATCCAGGTGCCTTCCATGCGCACCGAGCAACCCAGCGAATCCAGCACCGCCGCACAGATGGCTGTTTCCCCGCCGATGAGTCGGTAGCGGGCTTTCAGTTCGCCGTAGCCGTCCCGCGGCGGCATATCCGCCTGCAAAAGCAGGCTGTTGGTCATCAGTATCTGCCCGTACAGGTAGATATCGGTATCCTTCATAATACCCTCACAGTTTACTTTCTTCGTAAACGATGCAATGATCGGGATCGTCGTCGTACACGTGGGCGAGGCTGGTGCCCCCATGCCACCGGTAGGGGTGGTCGGCGGTGCGTTCGTCCCTGAGTAACTCCCCACACCCCGCCAGCAGCGCATCCATGGTCGCTGCGGGCTCCGGCGCGCGGCAATGGCCGGTAAGCAGAGCATCGAACTCGTTACCATGTTCCCGCTTCAGCGTGACTAGCGTTTCGCGCAGCGTCGCTATGGTCAGCGATTCGGGGAGCTGCATCCAGATATGCGGGTTGATTCCGTCGCCGGAGAACAGCAAGCGGTATTTGCGATCCAACAACCCGATGGAACCGGGCGTATGTCCTGCCAGCGGAACGACCTCCAGCGTATGACCGCCCCCAAGCTCGAAAGTCTGCCCGATGGAAAGTGGCATGAGTGTCGCGGGTGAAAGCCCCGTTTCACGCATCACTTTGCGGATTTCCGGAAAGGTGAAATGCGCGTCGTGCAGCGCAAAATCCGCCGGATGCAGGTACGCCTGCTCAAAATACAGGTTGCCGAAAACATGATCGCAATGGCCGTGGGTATTCACCACCGTCACAGGCAGCGGCGTAAGTTCCCGGCAAAGCGCGTTCAGATCCACGTAGCCGTTGGCCGTATCGATGAGCAGTGCGCGCTGCGTGCCGGTGACCAGATAACAGGTCGCCTCGTTATGGTCGTTGAGCAAGGTCACTTCGGCGTTGATGGGGATGATTTGAATGCGCTCGTTCATCGTCTTTCCCTTCCTGGCCGCCCGTTTTGCGAAACTTGCGCTTAGGACAGCGGTACGGTTTTCCCGCCGCGGTGCAACACCACGTGGCAGGGTTTAGCGGTATCCTTATCTACGGTAATCTCGTCGCCATGCACCGTCAGGGTATAGCGCGCGTCCACATTGCCCGCAGTATCGGGGATTGTGAGCGTCAGCGTCCCGTCCGCAGGCTCAAACACATGCAGGGTCACACCGTCGGCATAGTCATAATCAGCGCGGGTATCGCAGACGCCCATCGGGAGTACGGTATTCTCGCGCACCATCAGCGGCAGGCTGTGGAAATCGTGCGTTTCCCTTAGCCAGCGGCTCCCTTCCGTCACCTGACCGCTGAGCAGGTGCGTCCAATGCCCCTCCGGCAGGTAGTAATCCACGTGCCCGTCCTCGTGGAACACCGGAGCCACCAGCAGCTGATCACCCAACATATATTGCGTATCGCAGGCTTCCGCAGCGATGTCGCCGGGGAATTCCAACATCATGGGCCGCAGCATGGGTACGCCGGTTTGGTGCGCCTCCACCGCCACACGGAACAGGTAGGGCATCAGGCGGCACTTGAGGTTGACGAACTCCTTAAGCACCACGCAGCTCTCCTCGCCAAACAGCCACGGTACCCGATAGCTGGCCGAACCGTGCAGGCGGCTATGGGAGGAGAGCATCCCAAAGGCGCACCAGCGTTTGTATACGTCCGCCGGCGCGGTTTTTTCAAACCCGGAAATATCGTGGCTCCAGAAGCCGAAGCCGGAATGGCTGATGCTAAGCCCCGCGCGCAGGGTTTCCGCCATACTGATGTAACTGGCGCTGTTGTCGCCGCCCCAGTGTACGGGAAACTGCTGCCCGCCTGCGGTTGCGCTGCGCGCGAAGAGCATCGCCTCGCCCTGGCCGCGCTCGCGCTCCAGCAGTTCAAACACCATCTGGTTATACAGGAAGCTGTAATAGTTATGCATCTTCACCGGGTTGCTGCCGTCGTGGTAGCGAATGCCGCGCACAGGTATCCGTTCGCCAAAATCAGTCTTGAAGCAATCCACACCCATATCCAGCAGCCGCTTCAGGTAGCCGCAGAACCATGCTCTCGCCGCGGGGTTGGTTACATCCACGATGCCCATACCCGCCTGCCAAAGGTCGGTCTGCCACACGTCCCCGTTTTCTTTGCGGATCAGGTAGCCGTTTTCCATGCCTTCGGCAAAAAGCGGACTTTCCTGCGCGATGTAGGGGTTCATCCACACGCAGATATGCAGCTCGCGCGCCTTCAGGCGCCCGAGCATCCCGGCGGGATCGGGGAAAGTATCGGGATCCCAACGGAAGTCGCACCAGTTGAAGCCCTTCATCCAGAAGCTATCGAAGTGAAAAACATTCAGCGGAATATCGTATTTCGCCATGCCGTCGATCAGCTTGGTTACCGTTTGCTCGTCGTAACTGGTGGTAAAGCTGGTGGTCAGCCACAGGCCGAAGCTCCACGCCGGGGGCAGTGCCGGCCGACCCGTGAGGGCGGTATAGCGCATGAGGATTTCCTTGGGCGTCTCACCGTATATAATATCGTATGTCAGCTCTTCGCCAGGGAGGCTGAACTGCACGCGTTCCACCTTTTCGCTGGCGACCTCAAAGCTCACGTCCCCCGGGTCTTCCACAAAAACGCCGTACCCGCGATTGGTCATGTAAAACGGGACAGATTTATAAGCGATCTCGCTGGCTGTTCCGCCGTCCTCGTTCCACGTTTCCACTACCTGCCCGTTTTTCACGTAGGGGGTAAAGCGTTCGCCGAAACCGTACACTTTTTCACCCACGTCCAGGTAAAGCGAATCGATCATGTAGCTTTGGCCGGTAGGCTTGTGCAGCGCGCGCGCCATGCCCCGGAAACCGGATTCGGTCAGCCGCTTGCCTTTCGCCGAATACACTACGCTCCAGCTCCGCGCAGCCTTGCTGAGGGTCGCTTTCAACTCGCCGCTTTGGATGGAGACGGTGTTTTCATCCTCCCCGAACGTGGGCGTAACATGTTCGTCGGCGGTCGCAAAGCGCGGACCGGTCGGGCGCGCGCCCCGGAAATGGCATACGTTCACGCGCAGCACGTTTTCCACGGGTGCGGTGAGAGTGACGGTCAGGGTGCCGCCATTGAGTGTATCTCCCCGCTCGCGTATGGAGGTGCCGGGGCAAAGCGCTTTTAAGCTGTTCTCCGTGGTTTGCCATTTGTACGCTTCCACCGCGAAAGTCATGTCGTATTCCGGTTTAAGCAACCAATACCCGTTGGTAAATTTCATTTTCGCAGCTCCTTTGCCCTATCCCGGCCTTGCCGGAAGATGTTTATTCGTTACCCGTGTTGCAGCTTACCACACCGCGTGTCGCGTCCAGCGTAACCACCGCGCCGGTTTTTAGGATCCTGGTCGCGTTTTCCGCGCCGATGATGACGGGAATATCCAGGCTCATACCGGCAATTACGCCGTGCCCGTTGGCATCGTCGTCCTCCAACACCAGTCCGCCGGCCCTGCGCACCAGCGGCAAAAGGCGGTTGGTCGTCTGCCGGATCACCAGAATATCGCCTTCGCTAAAGGTTTTTTCCGCCTCGTCCTCGTCGTGGGCGACGCAGAGGCGGCCGCATACGTTGTGGTGGCTGAATCCGCGCCCTGTGACCAATATGTGCCCCACCACATGGACCTTCATGAGGTTCGTCGTGCCGCTGACGC
>JAJFVI010000238.1 GCA_021371895.1 Eubacteriales bacterium
GCACTCTGTATCAGGATCTGCCTACCCAGTACGCCGCACCAGAGGGCGGACGTACTATTATGCACAAGCAACGAACTCCGTCGCAGGAACCCTCCCACAAGGTGATCTTCCCGCAGGGTTCGCCGCTGCAGGCCGTATACGGCAAAGAATCCATCAAGGTCAACTCCCTGCACCATCAGGCGATCAAGCAACTGGCGCCGCCGCTAAGTGTGTGTGCCACCGCGCGGGACGGCGTGGTGGAGGCGGTGTACGATCCCTGCAAACCTTTTGTATGGGCGGTGCAGTGGCACCCGGAACGCCTGGCGAGCGGCGCGCCCCTCTTCAACGCTTTTTCGCGCGCATGCGCCGGATACGTGAGCGGAAAGGAACGGTAAAGTGAAAGAATATCTCGATCTGTTTGTGTCTTTTATGCTCATCGGCACCATGACCTTCGGTGGTGGCTACGCGATGCTGCCGATGCTGACGCGTGAAGTGGTAGATAAGCATCACTGGGCAACGAAGGAGCAACTGCTGGATTATTTCGCCATCGGGCAATGCACGCCCGGCGTGATTGCTGTGAACACCGCCACGTTTATCGGCTACCGCAGGCGCGGCGCTATGGGCGCAGCGATAGCCACGCTGGGTGTGGTTCTGCCATCGTTGGTGATCATCGTCGTCATCGCCATGTTCTTGAGTAATTTTATGGAAATCGAGTGGATTGCCCACGCCTTCGCAGGTGTCCGCATCGCGGTGTGCGCGCTGATCGCCGTAACGGTAGTGAAGCTTTTCCGGCAGAGTGCGGACACTAGGCTGAAAGTTTGCATCGCCGCAGTCGCCTTTACAAGCGTCGCATTGATCGGTCTTTCCCCCATCTATGTCACAATCGCCTTCGCCGTATTCGGCGCGCTGTTTTACGGAAGGAGGCAACAGGTGTGACGCTGCTGATACTCGCGTTTGAGTTTTTCAAGGCGGGTCTTTTCGCCATCGGTGGCGGGCTGGCCACGCTTCCGTACCTGATGGAGATGGCTGTGAATCACCCGACTTGGTTCTCCATCGACGAACTGATGAACATGATTGCCGTTTCGGAGTCCACGCCGGGACCCATCGGCGTCAATATGTCCAGTTACGTAGGCTACCACGTGGCCGGCCTTCCGGGCGCGGTGATCGCCACATTCTCGCTGGTGCTGCCCGCCTATCTCTCGATTCTGATCGTCGTTCGCATACTGGATCGCTTTCGCACCAACCGCCGCATCAGCGGTGGCCTGGAAGGGCTGCGCCCCGCCGTAACGGGGTTGATCGCCGCGGCGGGTTATTCGGTGCTTTCGTCGTCGCTGTTCAGGGTGATCGGTGGAGTCACGCAGTTCCAATGGCTGGCGTTCCTTCTGTTTCTCTGCTTTTTCACGGTCATGCAGTTGAGACCCCTGCAAAAGGTGCACCCGCTCCTGTATATTGCTTTCGGGGCGGTGCTGGGTGTGGTATTACAGTTGTAATTGTATGCATCTTGTGGACGCGGGCACTTGTGTGCGTAATAAGCGAGCAGCAATCCAAAAGCGTGTGTTGGCAGCATTCTGTGCCCAAAGATGTATCAAAATACCGTGAATCTTCTTGGAGGTGCATGAAACTGAAAATTTCTGTACTGATGGAAAACACTCCCTATACAGAAGGCTTTTTGTCGGAACACGGCTTAAGCCTGTTCATCGAAACCCGTCATCATCACATCCTTTTTGACATGGGTCAATCCGACGGTTTTTCGATGAACGCGGAACGCATGCAGATCGACGTGGCGACTGCCGATATCGCGGTGATCTCCCACGGGCATTACGATCACGTTTGCGGCCTGCCTTTCTTTCTGGCCCAAAACAATCACGCGTCCGTCTATGTGAACCAATATGCTTTTGAGCCGCATTTTGCCGGGGAGGGCAGGGAAATCGGCCTGGATCGGGCTCTTACCCATCACCCGCAGGTCGTGCTCGTTAAGGATCGCCTGACGCTGGCCGACGGAGTGGAGCTATGCGCCTGCAACGATCTGCCCCGCCCCTACGTGATGGGCAGTTACAACCTTTTCGCCCTTCATGACGGCAAGTTGGAACCCGATACCTTCTTGCACGAGCAATATCTGGTGATTCGTGAAAACGGTCAAACGGTCGTGGTAAGCGGATGCTCCCACAAAGGCGTTCTTAATATCATGTACTGGCTGAAACCGGATGTACTGATCGGCGGCTTTCACTATATAGACGTCAATCCCGATGGTCCCGAAGTCACCGTATTGGATGAGGCAGCTCGCGTGCTGAGCGAATATGAAACGCAATACTACACCTGCCATTGTACAGGGATCCCCCAGTACGATTATCTGAAAAAGAAAATGGGCAATCAGCTTGCTTACATTTCCGCCGGTCAGGAACTGGTGCTGTAATGCCAACAGCGCAGTCGGGCGGTAAATCAACCCTGTCTACACCGGCCACATCGCAAGACATATTAACCTGAAAACGAAAAGGAGATTTATTATGAAAATCGCAATCGCATCCATGGGTTCTCAGGTGGCCGATCATTTCGGCCATTGTGAAAGCTTCCGGATATTCGCTACTGATAACGGCGCCATCGAAAGCGAGACCTGCATCAACAACCCCGGCCACAAGCCCGGCTTTCTGCCGAATTTTCTGGCGGATATGGGCGCGGAAGTCATTATTGCGGGCGGCATGGGCGG
>JAJFVI010000242.1 GCA_021371895.1 Eubacteriales bacterium
TACCGCCGGTTCTTCGGTTACCGCCGGTCCTTCGGTTACCGCCGGTCCTTCGGTTACCACCGGTTCTTCGGTTACCGCCGGTTCTTCGGTTACCGCTGGTTCTTCGGTTACCGCCGGTTCGTCGGTTACCGCCGGTTCTTCGGTTACCACCTGTTCTTCGGTTACCGCCGGTTCGTCGGTTACCGCAGGTTCTTCGGTTACTGCTAGTTCTTCGGTTACCGCCGGTTCGTCGGTTACCGCCGGTTCTTCGGTTACCGCCGGTTCGTCGGTTACCGCCGGTTCTTCGGTTACCGCTGGTTCTTCTGTTGTCGTCGGTTTTGCTCCGGCAACATCCTCGGGCGTTGCCTCCGCGTACTTCATGCGCACACTTCCCGCACGCATGATGTAACCGGCTTCGATGCTGGCCTCCCGTTCCTCGCTGCGCCCAAACGTGTTCGGTTCGGCCTTGCCATCCCGGCCGGCTTCCCGTTCCAGCTCCATGCCGCGCAGGTATTCCAGATCCGCGTCGTACCCGCTTGCGCTCACATCGCCACAAAGCGCACTCTCCCGCCGTACAACCTCCGCAAGGTGTTCCACCTGCGCGTTTATCAGCTTTTCGGTCTTTTCGTACGCAGGCGTTTCATGCGGGTCGTGCTTATGCGCCGTTTCCCGGCGATACATCACGTCCACCAGCCGCCCCTTATGCTCCTGCAGGGCTGCCATGGTCAGTATGCGGTGGTATTCCGCGGGCGGCACTGTACGGTTGGTCAGTGTAAGTGCCGCCTTTTCCAGCGTCAGCTTACGCTGACGGATCATTTCGCGGCTGTCGTCGATGTACACCGCCGTTCCCACGGCGCCTTGCGGTCCCCTTCCCGCCCCGTAGGCGGGATTGTTGCGTGTCTCTGCCGTCATCAGCGGCAGCGTTCGGTCGCAGACCTCCGCCACGTACAGCGTATCGGGGTAACGGCCGCCGCCCGTACCCGGGTCGTAGCGCGGCGCAATTTGGACGCCTTCGCACAGCCTGCGCATGTCCAGCGTTTTCGCCTTCATATCCACATATTCGACGAACTCCCGGTAAGGGATCCACAGGTCGCCGATAAAATCTTCCTCCTGAAAACCGGGCTGTACCAAGCGGGAGGGGCGTTCGTCAGCAGCCGCAATTTGGAACGGATCGCAGGCATAGTGCATGGGTTGGTACTGATTCACCCGTGCGGCGAGGCGCGCAATAGCGGTATACGGGCCGGCGGTATCCGTATCGCCGGGCAGGCTCCGCGCCACGGCGATATCCTGCAGCACGCGCTCCAGTTCCTTTTGCGTAAAGGAAAGCGGCGCAAGGTTTGTGCTTTGCAAGTATTCCTTTGCATACGCGGCCGCGTCGTAGCCCTCCCCGCCCGCGACGCGCGTGCGTACGTAACGGGCGTACGCCTCCCCGCGCCGCGTAACCAGCAGTGTCGTTTCCAACGCCGCAAGCATCGCGCCGCCGCGGGGATACACGCTCTCGGGTACGGCGACAGCCTGCCCGCCGCCTCCCACAAGGTAAACGAACAGTTTGTCCCCCAGAAACGGAGCGTATTGGGGAAACAGATCCGCCCACGCGTCGTCCACGGTGAATACGCCGCGGCCGATGTAGCGACCCTCGTAAGTGAAGTTGCGCAGCCGGTTGTCCCCAACATACAGCGCCGGCAGGCGGTCGTACAGCTTACGGTGGTATTCGGTCGGGTCGACGCTGAATCCATTGGCCGCCACACGCGCGTCGCGGGCCTTGCCCGAGCCGGGAAACTCCATCTCCACGGTCATTTCCGCCGGAAAAAGCGGCAAAAAGGCGCGAAAACGCCCCGGCGCGGTTTGCGACTGCGTAAAGGCCGCCCTGCCACGCGCGATTAGCTCTTCCGCGTCCAGGCCGGCATAGGCGATGGTGCCGCTCGCGTCGTTTTTCATGGCGCCTCCCTCACAACGGATATGCGCGGACGAAATCCCACTAGAATTCGTATACGAACTGCAGCTTGGGCAGCAGCCGCTCCACCGTGAGTCTGCAGAAAACTGGGGACGTATCCCCATCCGTACGCTGCAAGTACATCTGCCCGTCCTGCGCGGCCAGCATCATGCGGATCGGCGCGCCACCGTCGCAGGTAACGGCCATGCAATAGGCCAGCGGGTCGTCTGGGTGCTGTTCGTGGTAGACCAGCGCCTCGTCAAAAGCGCGGGACGGCGGGAACGAAACGGTGTTTTTAAAGCTTTCAAACACACGCCCGTGCAGGAAACTCAGGGGGCTGTTCATCGGCGCGACCGGCAGGCGGAAGCGAATCTCTATAAACTGGCACATGGACAAGTAGTCCACAATCGAGGTGTGAAACTGCTTCGCGTTTTTCCCCAGTGGAGCCTTGTCGTCCTTCCAAGGGATCGGCTGCCAGTACACGTACCCCGGCCGCTGGCATCCGGGCAGCACCAGTTGTTCGTCCATGGGCGTGCGCCGGTAGGTCAGCGGCCGCCGCCCCGTTTCCCGTATGGCTGTCTGTTGAAAGCGAATCAGGTAATCGCGCATAATAGGCGACAGCGTACGTTGCATCCGGGTTCCTCCTTGCCGCCGCGAGCACTGCGCATAAGAAGCGCGAGAGCTGCGGGTCGGATCATCAGCGATATGTCAGGCGCAGCGACGCTTCGCCGCCGCGGGGATCGGTCGATACCAGCGCCGTTCCGAAAGGGCAGCGCAGCAGCACGCCGTGTCGGCTGTCCGGGTAGGGGTCGGCGGCACGCAGGCACTGGAACAGAAACGCGCGCTGCCGGTCAGCTGTGCGCCGCAGATGCTTGCCGACACCCGATACGAAAAATTCTGCCGCGTGCAGCCGCCCGCCCTGCAAAAAACAGATACAGCTCAACCTGCCGCCCGGCACATCAAAGACCGGAAAGGGCACGATCGCCGCGTCGGTTTCCGTGGCAGGCTCGCTCGCGAAAGTCGCGCGAGTCTGCCGCAACTCTGCCGCAGACATATGCGCATACAGGCGCGCTTTCTCCGAAAGGCGCACTTCGCCTGTCGCTTCATTCCAAAACAGCATATGCGCTTCTTTCCACGGGCTTTTCTGTATGCCCGCGTCCATGGGAAACTGCGGTAAAAATATTACCACCTTCCGGGTGAGCAAAAACGCGAACGTCCCCTACCGCAACAGGGTTTACCGATACAGTACGGCGGAAGCACGATAGGCTCCATGCGGAAAGGCGCGGAAATCATCATGGCCATTGGCCGCAACGCGGCGGCTTCCCTTCTGCCAGTCTACCATTCAAGCCTTGGACTGTCAATCGTTTTGGCGCGGTTCTCCCCCGTCTTCACCCGGTCGGGCGGGGGCTTGCAGCTTGCGATCAGCCACAGGATATGGTAGGATAATCGCGCCGCGCTGGAGGGGTGTTTAAACGGCCTCATCGGGCGAAAAGGCGGACGGGAGGCGTTTTATGCTTCGTTTGCACCAGATCAGGCTAACGCTTGCGGACGCGGCCCATTGCAACGCCGCGCTTTATCAAAACCTTGCTGCCCACCGCCTGCATATTTCCCCGGCCGACGTGCTCGACGCCAATGTCAGCCGCCGAAGCGTGGATGCGCGCAGCCGGGACGACGTATGCTTCATGCTTTCGCTAGACGTACGTCTAGCCGCCCCCCAAACCGAAGCAGCACTGGCAACACGTTTTGCCGCCAACGAAGTCGCCTATGTTCCCGATGGTGAGTCCGTGCGGCACGACGTGTTTACGCTGCCGGTCGATCCCTACCCAGTCGGCCGCCCCCGCCCGGTAGTGATCGGCGCCGGGCCTGCCGGACTGTTCTGCGCGCTTGGGCTGGCGGTACGCGGCGCGCGACCGATTGTTCTGGAACGCGGCAAGCCCGTCGATCAACGCGCCGCGGATGTGAAAGCCATGGAAGCAGACGGCATCCTCGACCCGGAGAGCAACGTGCTTTTCGGAGAGGGCGGAGCGGGCGCGTACAGCGACGGCAAGCTGACCTGCGGGCTGGGTGACCCCATGATCGGCACAGTGCTGCAGACGCTGGTCGCCTGCGGCGCACCGGAGGACATATCGATCTCCTCACGCCCCCATATCGGCACCGATCTGCTGCGCGGCGTGCTGCTTAGCGTACGAAAGAAGCTGCAGGCGTTGGGCGGGGAAATGCTCTTTGCGCATAAGGCAGTTGGGCTGAAGCTGCAAAACGGGCGCGTGGCGGGCGTTACGGCGCTCGCCGGGCCAAACGCGACGCCGGTGATGCTGGAAACCGACGCGGTGTATCTGGCCATCGGGCACAGCGCCCGCGATACCTATGCGTGGCTTCAGACGCTGGGCGTTCCCATGGCGCAAAAGCCTTTTGCCATGGGCGTGCGCGTGGAGCATCCCCAGGCGATGATCGACCGTGCGCAGTACGGCCGTCTGGCGGGCAGCGCGGGATTGCCGCCCGCCGAGTACAAGATCAACGTTCCCACCCCCGACGGCCGCGGCGCATACACTTTCTGTATGTGTCCAGGCGGGCGGGTAATCAACGCCAGCAGCGAGCCGGACATGCTCAACGTAAACGGTATGAGCCTGCACGCCAGGGACGGCGAAAATGCCAACGCGGCGCTGCTGGTGGGCGTAAGACCAGTGGATTTCGGCGCGGACGATCCGCTGGCGGGCATCACGCTGCAGCGGCAAATCGAGCGCGCGGCCTTCCGGTTGGGTGGCGGCTACCGCGCTCCCTGCCAGCGCGTGGAAGATTTTCTGGCCAACCGCCCCTCCAAGAGATTCGGCAGCGTGCGCCCCAGCTATCAGCCGGGTGTGTTCGCTGGCGACGTCACCCAATGCCTGCCGCCCTTCCTGACGGACAATCTCCGTTACGCCCTGCCGCGGCTGGGGCAGCGGCTGAAGGGGTTCGATCACCCCGACGCGCTGCTCACCGCGCCGGAAACGCGCTCTTCTTCCCCGGTCAGGTTGATACGGGACGAGCGTCGGCAGAGCGCGGTAGCCGGGCTATACCCGCTGGGCGAAGGCGCGGGGTACGCCGGGGGCATCGTGAGCGCCGCAGTGGACGGCCTGCGCGCGGCGCTGGACGCGTAAGCAACGAATGATATTGACAGGAGGCGAGCCCATGATCCGCGCGGTACTTTTTGATATGGACGGTGTGCTGTTCGATACCGAGGCTTTAGGGCAGCGGGCCATGATGCAGATTAGCCGGGAGCTTGGGTACCCGATATCCGAGACTTTTTACTTAAACACGCTGGGCGTGCCCGATGCCGAGTGCCGCGCGATCTACCAAAAGGGCATGGGCGCGGATTTCCCTTACGACGAGGCTTCCGTGCGTTTCCGTACCTTTTTCTTCGAATATAACCGTGCCCACGCCCTGCCGCGCAAGCCGGGGTTGATGGAATGCCTGACGGGGTTGAAAGCGCGGGGGATAAAGATTGCGCTTGTCACCAGCACCGTACGCCCGCTCGTCATGGAGTATTTTGCAGCCATGCCGGACGTGGCTGTATGTTTTGATACCCTCGTCTGCGGCGGCGAGGTACCCCACGGCAAGCCTGCCCCGGATATGTACCTGGCGGCGGCCAACGCTCTGGGCTGCGTGCCTGCGGAGTGCGTGGGCGTGGAGGATAGCTATTCCGGCGTGCAGTCCATACGCGCCAGCGGCGCACGCTGCGTAATGATCCCGGATCTGCTGCCCTGCGGAGAGCGCTTCGCCCCCTACGTGGACGATTGTCTGCCGAGCCTTACAGACCTCTGCCCGCTGGTGGAGAGGCTGAACAGCGGAACATCGAGGCAAACATAAAAGCATAACGAAAAACATAAAACGGGCCGGGGAGGATTCTCCCGGCCCACTTGTTATTAAATGATCACTACTGCCCCGTATCGTCGGAAATTGATTCCTTCCATACGATGCTCTTAATGTGCCACTGGTTGTTCTCCTTCACCAGCGTCGCGCTGTAACGGCCGGAAGGCCATTGGGGCGGCGTCTCGTAACTCTCGCCGTAAAGCTGTTTAGCCGTGTCCGCGTAGGCGCTGTTCACACGTCCGTCCACCCGTGGAATCCGCTCGATAAACTCCGCACGCGCTGTATTTTCCCAAGGCCAGCACCACATCCACGTCATCTCCAGCCTATGGTCGATGCCGCGGATGGTATAAAGCTTGTACGGGCTTTGCCCATCCAGCGCCAGCTGCAGGTTATCGTCCCGCTGCAGATAGCTGCTCTGGAAAAACTTGTTGAGCTCCGTAGCGTCCTCGCTCATCATAATCACCTGAGCGCGCTTGGCCATACCGTCCTTTAACACGATGTAGACGTTGGCGACGTTCATCGCGTAATAAAACGTAACGGTAAAAATCCCCAGCAACACGAGCACGAGCAGCAGCCGGCTCGCGAGATACCAGATAAAGCGGCGAAGCTTGGTCACGGCGTACTCCTCCTGCGGGCGTCGGTCGCGGTTTCCGGGCAAATAGCGGGCGGCGCGAGGCTTAAGCGTCGGTCAGGGCTGTTCAAAGAGCATATTCATCAGCTTTGTGCCATTGTTTTGCAAAGGTTCCCCGGCAAACGCCTTCTCGCAGAATTTGCGGCTGGGCGCGGGCATGCCTTCCGCCAGCGCGCGTGCCACAACGCGGCTGTCGTAAATGGCGTAGGGCACGGGGGTGCCGTCGTGGGTGCGTGTGGTCAGCAGCGTGGGATGATCGCTTAACAATAGCAGCCGGAAATCCTCGCCGCTTTGGGTCAGCCTTTCCAGCAGCGGGGCGACCACGCGGGCGTCTATGCGGCGGATAGCTTCCAGCTTGCGCTCCAGGTTGCCGGCGTGCGCCATTTCATCCGGCGCCTCCACATGCACAGCCGCGAAATCGTCCCCTTCGGAAAGCAGCGCCTTGAGCGCGCGTTCCACCTTGCCCTCATAATTCGTATCCAGATCTCCGTTGGCGCCCGGTACCCGCGGGGTTTTCAGCCCCCCCAGCGCCGCGATGCCCCACACCAAGGGCACGGCGCTGACGACCGTGCCGCGCTTATGATACTTTTGCTCAAAGCTGGGAAGCTGCATGGCCGTGGCCGCGCCCCAAGGCCAGATCATGTTGGCGGGCAGCTTGCCCTGCGCTGCGCGCCTGTGGTTGACAGGGTGGTTTTTGAGCACCTCGTAACTCATCAGCATCAGCTCGCGGATGTCCGCGCACAGCTTAAGCGCGGCCGCGTCGCCGGTATCGACGACCATATAGGGTAAATAGGGCGCAATATCCCTTTCCAGTACATTGTGCGGCTCGGTGAGGCATACGGCGGCCAAATCGCGCGCCGCGCTTTCCATAACGCCGATATGGCGGAACGTATCGGTAACTTGGATGGCAAGTCCCGCATCCTTCATTTTCTTGGCGAAGGCGGGGTTTGCGATCAGGTTGTTCATCAATTCCAAGGCTTCTTCGCCGTGGATGTTGCCGCCGTTGTGGCTGTGGATCGTCAATCCCCCGTTGATGTCCTCCACGGCGCAGAGGTTGACGCGGAAGCTGATGCTCCCATCGGGCAAAACGATGCCCATGCCCGCCGCCTCCAAAACGCTGCGACCCGTGTAGCATGTGCGGGGGTCGTTGCCGAAAATACTTAAAATAGCGGTGTCGCTGCCCGGCGCGAGCCCCTCGGGCACCGTGCGTACGCGGCCGCACGCGCAGCCAGCTACGCGGTCGAACGCCGGCAGGGTCAGCGCCTCCAGCGGCGTTTGGCCGTCCAATGCCGTAAGCGCCGTATCCGCCATGCCGTCGCCGATCACCAAAACGTATTTCATAAGGTCGGCCTCCTTACCTGTTTGCTCTGCCAGTATACCGCGCGCGTCGTGGCTTTGCAAGCCGGGCCCGATGAATTCGACTCTCCGGTGGGAGTGGAAAACCGCACGCTTTTCGTGTATACTGGAGAATAGCCTATGGTAAAGGAGCGCGACGCATGAAGCGCATCGTGTTGACGGGCGGGGGCACCGCCGGCCATGTAACGCCGCATTTAAGCCTAATTCCACGCTTGCGGGAGGCGGGTTACGACATCCATTATATCGGCACCCAAAACGGCATCGAGCACGAAATGATCTTAAAGGTGCCGTTTGTTACCTACCACGTGGTACAAAGCGGCAAGCTGCGCCGCTATTTCAGCCTGCAGAATTTTACCGATCCCTTCCGGGTGCTCGCCGGAGCCGTGCAAAGCGTGCGCCTCATGCGCCGCCTCAAACCCGACGTCTGTTTTTCCAAGGGCGGGTTCGTCAGCGTTCCGGTGGTTATCGGCGCGTGGCTGGCGGGCGTGCCCACCGTATGTCACGAAAGCGACCTCACGCCGGGGCTAGCTAACCGCATCAGCGCGAAATTTGTTACGTATGTGGCGACCACGTTTCAGGAGTGCGCCACAGCGCTCGGCAGCAAGGGCGTGCTGACCGGCACGCCGCTGCGGCCCGCGCTGTTTACCGGCAGCCGTGCAAAGGGGCTGGATCTGGCGGGCTTCGCCGGCGAGAAACCCGTGCTGCTGATGACCGGCGGCAGCCAGGGCGCGCAGAGCGTGAACCTCTGCCTGCGCGAATGCCTCCCCGACCTGTTGCCACGCATGGACGTGCTGCACCTGTGCGGACGCGGCAACCTGGACGCCGGGCTTTCCGGCCTGCCCGGCTATTGCCAGATCGAGTTTCTGGATGAAGAAATGCCTGACGCCCTCGCCGCGGCGGATATTGTGCTCAGCCGCGCAGGCAGCAACACCTTAAGCGAGTTAATGGCACTGCAAAAGCCCATGCTGCTGGTGCCCTATCCGCTTTCCGCCAGCCGCGGCGACCAGATCAAGAACGCCGAAAGCTTCCGGAAACGCGGCGTCGCGCGCGTGCTGCCCCAGGAGGATATGAACCGACAAACCATGACGAAAGCCCTGCTGGCGCTGCTGAACGACCGGGAGGAGCTCCACGCGGCGCTGGCCGCCTGCCCCGTGAAGGACGGCAGCGACGCGGTGCTGGAATTGATCGAAGAAGTGCAGCACACGCGCACGTCCGGCAAACGCCCCTCGGCTTGAAAACCGGTCGCAATAGGCGTATACTTGCTTATTGCATTCACGGATGAAAAAGTTTACGCAGGCCGTTTCCTCTTTTGTAGCGGGGAACGGCGTCCCCAACAATACCATGCAAGGAGAGATGCCCATGGCTCGATTATTCGGCACCGACGGCGTGCGCGGCATTGCGAATTCGGAGCTGACCTGTGATCTGGCCTATCGCCTCGGGCAGGCCAGCGCGGCCGTGCTGGCCAGCGACGTGCGCCGCCCCACGATCCTCGTGGGGCGCGATACCCGCATCAGCGGCGAAATGCTGGAAAGCGCGCTGGTCGCGGGCATTTGCAGCGTCGGCGCGCGCGCCATACTCATTGAGGTGCTTCCAACCCCCGCCATCGCCTACCTGACCCGTTATTACGAAGCCGACGCTGGCGCGGTGATCAGCGCCAGCCATAACACGGTGGAATATAACGGCATCAAATTCTTTGATAAAAACGGCTATAAGTTACCCGATTCGCTGGAAGATAAAATCGAAGAAATCGTGAGAAACGGTCTGCCTGCTGATTTTGAGTTGCCCGTGGGCGACCGGGTAGGCCGACCCGTGCGCCAGCGCAACGCCGTACGGCGCTACGTGGATTTCGTGAAGGAGACCACCGACGTCCGGCTGGATGGCCTGCATGTGGTGCTGGATTGCGCGCAGGGCGCGAGCTACGAAGTTGCGCCGATGGTGTTTCGGGAGCTGGGCGCGCAGGTCAGCTGTTATTACCACGAGCCCGACGGCACCAACATCAACGACAACTGCGGTTCCACCCATCCCCAGCGCCTGTGCGAGTTGGTGCGGGAGTTGGGCGCGGACGTGGGCTTCGCTTTCGACGGCGATGCCGATCGCCTGATCGCCGCGGACGAACGCGGGCAGATCATCAACGGGGATCAGGTGATGGCACTTCTGGCCGTGTATATGAAAGGCAAAGGGACGCTGAAGGAAAACACGCTCGTGGCGACCGTGATGAGCAACATGGGGTTGGAAATAGCCATGAAAAAGCATGGCATCCGCGTGGAAAAGACGCGCGTGGGCGACCGCTACGTGCTGGAGAAAATGCTTGCGGATGGCCACGTACTGGGCGGGGAGCAGAGCGGGCACGTGATTATGCTGGATTATAACACCACCGGGGATGGGTTGGTGACCGCCGTGCAGGTGATTACTGCCATGGTGGAGAGCGAAAGCCCCCTAAGCCGGCTGGCGGGCGTGATGCAGACGATGCCGCAAAGCCAGTTCGCCGCCAACGTGGACGATGATAAAAAGATGGATTTCGAAAAGAACCCCAAAATACGGCAGATGATCGACGAGCTGGAAGCCAAGTATAAGGGCAAGGGCCGCCTGGTGATCCGCGCCAGCGGTACCGAGCCGCTGGTACGCGTGATGATCGAGGGCCCCGACCAGCGCGAAATGGACAGGGACGTGTACGCCCTTTCCAAACTGATTGAGCGGGAACTGATGTAATGTGGAAAAGCGAAGGGGCGGCGCGATAAAGCGCCGCTCCTTTTGCTATTTCCGGTATGGATCGCGCCGCGCAGCAGATTGATTGTTTTATCCCCGTTTTTCCCACACCCCGCTTACCGCAAAGCAAAGCGCTCCGCCGCTCGTCCCTTGCAGCACGCTTTGGGCGCCTTCCCGTACGAGCGAGAGCGTGGTCGTTTCCCCGGGAGTTATTTCGCGATCGTAGTGGATCAGCACGTCCTTCAGCCGCCGCGCGCGGTGGTGCTCCATGGGAAAGCAGTCAAAAAACCAGTCCAGGTAACGAGCGTTGTTCACGTGCCCGTTGATATCCACATCAGAGTAACGCGCGACGCGCTCCGTCGTTTCCGCAGGCGCGTCCAGCACAGGCATGCCGCCGGGCAGGGGCAGGGGCGGCTGCAGATCGCAGGTCACTACTTCGTTTCCGCCCAGCCACGGCCCAGCCATACGGCGCGTGGTGAGATCCAGCTGCACATAGAGCATCACGGCGCTGCCCACAGGCTCTCCCTGCGAAAACAGTTGAAAGTAACGCGGAAAAAAGAGATGTTTGGGCAGCCCGGGCCACGTGCGCACGGTAACCGACTCCCCGAGTTTCAGCGCGCGTTCCAGGGTCAGGCGCGCCCGCGCCACCACCCAGGCGAGATTCTGCGCCCGCATGGCATCGATGCCCAGGTTAAAGCGCTCGCTCTGCGCCTCCGCCGCCGCCTGCATGGCCTGAAAAATTTCGCCATAGCGCCACTCGCTGTTCACGTCCACATTCTCGGCGCGCAAAATGTGCGTCTGTTCAAAAAATCCGTTCACAGGCAAAACCAACCTTTCCGCAAAACCATTCGCTCCCGGCACGCGTTTTCCTGCCCGCACGCAAAAATGCGGGCCGTACGGGGTAAAGGGGCGCCGCTTGAAAACCGCCGCCGCACATGGTATGCTGTTCACGCCGCAGCGCGGCAATGTCTCCCCCGGTTTTGCACGTTGCAGGGATCACGGAGGCTTGCGCCCGCCCTGCCTTTTGCGTTCCGGTTCGGAACAGGTACAAGGAGGCCACCCATGAAAAGGATATTAATCCCACTGCTTGTTCTGTTACTGCTCATGCCCGCCTGCGCGTTCGCCCTGACCGGCCAGAGCTACGCTGTGTTTGATTCGTATTATCAGGAGGATGTCGCCTTCATCAACAAAAACGACAACCGTTACCTGCTGCCCATGGTGCTTTCCCGGAGCAGCGGAAACGGGGACGACGGGCGCTCGTATTACGAGCTGATCGGCGACGTGCTCACCGTTACCGTAACCGTGGACATTACGGGCGTTATCGAGGCGTGCGAGATCCGACTCACCGCTCCCGCCAATATGACGTATGGCGACAGCGTTTATAACGATTTTGCCATTTCCGGCTACCACAGCTATGCGTATCTGATGGCAATGGACGCCGGCACCGACCCTGCCGTGCGCTACGCGCTTGTGACCGACGTGGTGGAGGGATTAAAAAACAACGACGGGGTTTACACCCGCCAGCTTGGCGTGTATACCCTCGCCTGCACACGTTCAGGCGACGCAGCCGTGCTCAGTTTTACCAACAACAGCGTTCCGGGCGTTACGCCCGTTCCCGATCCCGGCGCGACCCCGGACCCGGACGCCACTTCCGCACCCGACAACGAGAATTGGGCAGACCAGGCGGGGTAAAGCGCGGCTGGGTACGACTGCCCGGCTTGCCTGTCGGCAACGCTTTTACGGGTACAGCGCCAGCGTGACCTGCGCTCCCTCCCGCCATGCCGGATATGCTTTGATCTCCGTACTTGCCACCCGTTGCGCCGCCTC
The DNA here is from genome assembly GCA_021371895.1 of Eubacteriales bacterium. Lineage (GTDB taxonomy): Bacteria > Bacillota > Clostridia > Christensenellales > Aristaeellaceae > CAXXOK01. Next base: position 12,279 of record JAJFVI010000242.1, read on the forward strand.
CCACGGATAGCCGTAAATGCCTGCGGAGATCAGCGGAAAAGCGACGGAGGAAAGCTCCAGCGCCTGCGCACGCGCAAGCGAGCACCGGTAGCAGGAACGCAGCAGCGCTTCTTCCCCGTTGTTTCCGCCACACCATACCGGCCCCACCGTATGGATGATATAGCGCGCAGGCAGGCGAAAGCCCGGCGTCACCACGGCTTCGCCCGTGGCACAGCCACCCAGCACGTTACAGGCGGCCTGCAGTTCGGCCCGGCCCGCTGCGGCGAAGATCGCGCCGCACACGCCACCACCTTCCCTGAGCGCAGCGTTGGCGGCGTTGACGATCGCATCGACTGAAAGCGTCACAATGTCAGCGTGGACGATGGTCAATTCCATGGCGCAGCCCTCCCTTATTTAATAAATGATAGTCTTCCGAATCTGTCCCGTCAACAGTACGAGCGCGGGGCGCCGTAAAGGAGTATGAGTATATGCCGGTAACCGTCGCGGCGGATTGCTTCGATCCTTTCGTAATCATGGACAGCGGACAATGCTTCCGCATGATCCCCGTCGGCCCCGTCACGGTGGAAACCGTGGCCTTTGGCTGCCGCCTGCTCGTTACGAAGCTGGAGGACGGGCGCTATTCCTTTGATTGTACACAGGCCGATTTCGATCAGTTGTGGCGGCCGTATTTCGATCTGGATACG
>JAJFVI010000243.1 GCA_021371895.1 Eubacteriales bacterium
CCGCGCCTATTATTGGGCGCGGCACTACGCGAGTAATGGGAGGCGGCTATGCGGGAGATTATGCTTCGGGTGGAATGCCCGAAAATTAAAATCAACGGCCAGGTATTCGATTTGCTGTTAAGCGACCTGGACATCTATACGCGCGCGCAGGCGCTGTTTGCGCGCTGTGAGCATATCGCGGATGCGCCGCGCGCCACCGCGGAGATTCTTTCCGCAGCCGGGGAAGCGACAACGCTATTGGAAGCAGCGCTGGGCGGCGGCGCGATTGCCGCCATCAGCGGCAGCCGACCCGTAAGCCTGACGCTCGCGCTGGAGTGGCTGGGTATGCTCGCGCGGGAAGCCGCCGAACATTACGCGGATGCGACGCAAAACGATGAGGACGACCCCGATGTGGTCTGACGCAGCTTCACCCAGCGCCACGCAGGTTCCATGCCATCTTCAACGGGCGTTTTCGTTGTCCCGGTCGGCTGCTGCCTGTCTGCCGCAAGCGCTGACCAGTGCTGTGGACGGACAGAGTTATCCGATTGACCCAAGTTTCCGCACAGTGCTGGCGTGCCTGCGGGTACTCGGCGATCCCGACCGGGACGACCTGCAAAAGTTGCTGTTTCTGGCAAAGAGCTTCTATCTGCGCCGCCCTCCCCCCGACGCGGGCGAGCTGTTTGCCGCTTTCGTAGCGGGTGGAGAAGCGGGCAGAAGTGAAGGACCGCCGCTGGTTGATTTTGAAATGGACGCGGGCGCGCTGTACGCTTCGTTTTGGCAACAGTACGGCATCGACCTGCTCACGGCGCGGCTGCATTGGGTCGCCTTTCGCGAGCTGCTGGCAGGGCTGAACGAGCAGACACCTTTCGGCGCGCGGGTGCGCCTGCGCACGACCGACGAGGGCGACGTGCCGCCCGAAGCGCGAACGCGATTGCGACGCATGAAAGAAAAGTTTGCGATTGCGCCCCGCGTAGGCTGCGCCGAGCAGGCGCTGCTGACCGAGCTGGATCAGCGGCTGGCCGCGGGTGAAAATCCCGACGACGTATTATCGCGTTTGCGGGATGCGCTCAGCGGAGAAAACGATGTACCGACCCGGAATACGCGTGATATTCCTTATAAGGAGGAATGAACCATGGCAGGCAGCGACGGACAGGTCATCTTCACCGTAGAACTGGATGATGCCGGTTTTCAGGATGGGCTTGCAAGGATGCAGGCCGCCGTTCACACCCTGGGGGAGAGCGTGCTTTCGGCACTCACCCTGAGTGCCGCCCAATGGAACGAGGCATACGCTTCCGGCAGCCAATGGATCGCTTCCTTCGCCTCCGGCCTTCGCTCCGGAAGCGCCGTAGCCACAGCGCTGAAAAGCGCCGTGAGCGGCGCGGCTGCCGCTGCCAGCGCCGCAGGCCGATCCGCCGGTGTGAGCGTGGGGCAGAGTATCGTATCCGGAATCGTCAGCGGCGTAACCGGGCGCAGCGGAGCGCTCAACGCGGCGCTGACAAGCATCGTAGCCTCGGCGCTCGCCGCCGCCAGGCGGGCGGCCGGTATCCAAAGCCCCTCCGCCCTGTTTCGCGACCAGGTGGGCCGCTATCTCGCTCTGGGCGTACAAAGCGGCTTTACGGATACCATGGAGCAAAGCGTGCTGCCCGCCATCAACCAAAGCGTGGGCAAGAGTGCGGCGGCGGGGCAACAGGCGCTGAGCAATACGCTGCTGATGAACGTGCAGCGTGCGCTGGACGCGAAAATCGCCCTGCCTGACACGGCAAACCTCAGCGCCGGCGTACTGCGGTACAGCGCCGCGGACGCGTACGCGAGTGGTGCTACGGCTGGCGTGCGCGGCGCGGACAACGTTACCAACGTGACCCAACACATCACCTTCTCGTCCGCCATGCAGGCCCCGGATGAAATCGCGCGTGCTATTCGCAGGCAGGCGATCTACGGGCTGGCGGGCGCAAGAGGATAGCAGGGAGGCGCAGACATGGGCACCATCACCGTACAATGGATTCGCGGCGACAGCCAAACCTTCACCGCGGATGGAACCCTATGGGGGCTTGTGGCCGCTTCCGGGTTGGACGAGCCCAATGTGGAGGTATACACACAAAAGGCGGCCGTTGGCGACGGCGACTTGATTACGGGGCGGCGCATCGGCAGCCGGACGCTGGAGTTTACCCTGAAAGCCAAGCAAGCCGCGCTGGGCGATGTGCTGCGCCGCGCGGTCACCTCCTTTTTCGTCGCGTCGCAGACGTACGATATTTACGTTTCCCGTTCTGGCGCCAAACGTTATGCCGCCGACTGCCAGTTGGAAAGCGTGGAGGTGCCGACCGAAAATCCCTATACGCCTGCGACGGTCAAACTCTCTTTTCTGCTTCCCGAAGGGTATTTTTTAAGTGCGGACGGCTTCGGCCAGAATATTGCCGGCATCGAAAGCCGCTGCGGCTACCCCTACGCGGCCCTGCACGGTTCCGGGCGTATCTACGGCCTCTATGCCTACGCGCAGACCGTGTACCTGCAAAACGACGGAGATGCCGAGGCGTACTGCCGCGCGGTAATGACCGCGCGGGGAACGGTAACCAACCCCAAGCTGATCGCGGGCGACGGATATGTACGAGTGATCGTCACGATGCACACCGGTGACGTGCTGATCATCGACGGAAAAACCAAGGCCGTGACCATCAACGGGCATAACGCCGCGACACTGCTGGATAAAGCCAGCCGATTCGACGGCATCGTGTTTGCGACAGGCGTGAACGGCGTGGGCTTTACCGCCGATATCGGTTCCAACCTGCTGGACGTGTTCGTGTTCTTCAACAAGCGGTATTTAGGCGCATAGCAGTAGACAACTTATCGTGAGGCTTTATTACTAAGCATGGGGTAAAACGGAGGGATGACCGTTGGAACTGATCGGGCTGGACGCAAGTTTTAAACCGGTGAAGACGCTTAAGTGCATCAACATCCAGTGGAACCGGCGGTATTACGAGGCGGGAGATTACCAGCTGCAGCTTCGCGCCGCTGACTGGGAACCGACCATCGCTTACGTGTATACGCCGCTGCGCCCCGAGACCGGCATGGTGGAAAAAATCGAAACAGAGCATACCATCAAAGGGGATTTCGTGCTGGTCAGCGGTTTTTTTCTGGAAGGGATGCTCAACTGGAAGACCGTCTATCCCCGCTATCAGGCGACAGGCAATCTCTCCGACACATGCCGCGTGTTGGTGGCGTTGCACATGGCGGATACGGGCGTTTTTACACAAGCCGCGTCCGCGCTTGGGTCGGATGCCGCCTTTGATTCGCTGGGCGATCCGCTGGGCGACGTGATGTACGGAGCATTGAAGTTACAGGCGTTCAGCCAGCGCGTCCGCCTGGATTACGAAAGGGAAAACCTGCTCTACGAGGTCTGGCAGGGATTGGATCGCACGCAGACACAGCAAACGCACACCTACGCCGTGTTCAGCCAGCATTTCGGCACGGCGGACGAAATGACGCTGACGCAGGATCAAAGCGGTTATCGCAACTACGCCATCGCCCAGTACGAGGGCGGCGCGCTGGAAGTCGATCTGCGCGGCGATGGCGTTCAGCCCAAACGCGTGCTCTATCTGGATACAGGCTTAAGCCCGGCGGACGGGCAAAGCGAGGCGAATTTCCTTGCGGCGGTGGCTACGGCAGCTAGGACACAGCTTGCCCAATACGCCCGAATCGTGAACGTGGAAGTGAGCGTGCTGCAAAGCAATCTTCTGTACCTGCGGGATTACGATTTGGGCGACCTGTGCGATGTAAGGGACGATCGTCTGGGGCTTGCGTTCGAGGCGCGCATCATCGAGGCCGCCGAGGTCTGGAAGGCAAACACGCATACGATATCGCTGCAATTCGGCGATAAGCTGCCCACGGTCTATCGGCGGGGCAGGCAGTAACGGAATAAAGGTTTCCAGTCGCAATCCGAGCCGCTCCCGGCAGCG
>JAJFVI010000251.1 GCA_021371895.1 Eubacteriales bacterium
CAGAAAACATCCCCAGCGAGAATAAAAGCATGGTCAGCAACAATAGCGTTCCGACCACACGCATCCGCCGAGGCAGGTATTTACGGTTTTCTCCCAGAAAGGTTTGCGCGTAGGTGGAGGCTACCGCACCGCTCATGAAAAGCGCGCCACCCAAGATCGGCAGCAGACCGTACGCGCTGCTGACCGACATGGAGTATAGATAGTTGTACAACGTGTTCAGCGACATCATAACCAGCATCACCCGCCGCGAGCTGGCCCAGGTTTGCTTGTTTTCCTGCTGCAAAGGCGATTCGCTCCTCTTGCGTTTGCCGGCGATCAGTGCTTTATAAACATCTCATTCTACCACAGCGCAGGGGAAAGAAGCAACCGCATGCCGCCGGGAAGCGGAGTAAAAATAGCCCGGACGGCGCATGGGAATGCAGAAGGGAGAAGCTGCCCGCCTTGGGAAGCACGGCGGAGGCGAAGGGGATATGCGACAGAAAACAAACCGGCGCCTTCAGTTGCTGACTTCGACAGATGATGAGCGTGCGCCGATGCCCCGCGCCAGCGCTTCTATCAGCGCGTCTGCCTGCGTTTCCAGGGTCATAAGCGTGTCGAAATACTGCGGTTTACCAATGCGGAAAACGCGAGCGATGGTGTCAATACATACCGGCCAGAACGCCAGCGGTTTGCCCGTGGCGCGCACATAAACCGGCGCGATCTGCAGAAAACCGCGGTTGAGTTCCTGCTCATGCGTGCCGTGGCCCGATGGTTGTTCCGGAAAGATCACCAGGTGCTCCCCTTCTTTAAGGATGCGGAGGCTTTCGCGCAGGGTGCGTATCACGCGGATATCGTGGTATACTGGCACCGTTGGTGTGGTGCGCAGAATAGGCGGTAGCACCGCTGCCGCGATATAAGGCAACGTGTGCGCCAAAACCGGTGCCCAACGGGATTGTGGATCCCACCAGTAATCCTGCCGCACGTAGGCTGGTACCAGCCGGGCGCTGAGTACCTGCGCGTTCATCCAGGGGTGCAGCTCGTCCGCCAGGGGAAACTTGGAACAGATGTCGACGGGACCCATCGCCCCGGCGTGGTTACACACGAACACCGATGGTTCCCCCGTAAAGGGCTGCTCCCATTCCGTGCGCATGTGGTATGTGCATACGCGTACCAACCCGCGCAGAAAACGGTACGACATTTTCAGCTGCATGCTTCGACCCCGTTTCGTTTATCTGGCGCGGCGAACGCGCATGATTGTATCTTTATATCATATTTGGGCGCGTCTGTCCATACCGTGGATACGCGGAAAAATGTAACGCAAAGATAAGAAAACCGTAACGGGCGTTTATTTACAGGAACGGTATAATAAAGAGAAGACATGATGGGGGTTGGGATATGCGAAACAAGAAAAACTACTACATTTTTGCTCCTGTAAAGCAGAAGCACAGGGGACCGGGCTGCCTGATCCTTATTCTATCGCTGATGTTCGCGGCGGTGGTGCTGGGCCTTTTAACCAACGCGGCGATGAACCGGAAGACCGACCTGATCACCGAAAAGGTACGGGTCATGTCGCTGGATAAAAACCTGGAGAATTTTACGATCCTGCATATTTCCGATCTTCACGGCGACGAGCGCGGGCTGGACGCCGACCAATGGCGCACACTGCTGTATGGAAAAGGCTTTTCCGCCGTGGTGATGACGGGGGACATGGTGGGTAAAACCGGGGATTATACTCCGCTGGTGGCCCTTGTGAAGACGCTCAGGCAGATTAAGGTGGATGTACCTGTGTACTTTATCGCCGGCGACGATGACCCAGACCCCGTGCAATACGCCCTGCATGGAAACCCGCAGGTACTGGCTGACTGGGTGCTGGCGGTGCAGGAGGCGGGCGGCACGTACCTGGATCGGCCGGTAAGCCAGAGTGTGGGGAAACTGACGGTCTGGTTCGTGCCTGTATTATTGTACAGCGATGATATCGAAATGATGCAAAGCACCCTTTCGCGGCAGAAAGAGGAAATGGAGGCTGCCGGGCAGCAGTACGAGGCCGAGGGCGGCGCAAGCTACCGGGCGCTGTGCTACCGGCTGGAAGCCATCACCGCGAGCGCCGAGGCTCTGAAAGTGATGACCCGGGACGATTTACAGATCGGACTGACGCACGTACCGCTGGAGGCGGATATCGTGCGCGAAATGGTCGAGTGGGCGGATGAAACCGCCGCCTTCAGTTTCCGCCGCCTTTCGCTGGTGCTGGCGGGGCACTACTGCGGCGGCCAGTGGCGGCTGGGGGCCTTAGGCCCCGTATACGTGCCGGACAAGGGCTGGTTTGTGGGCGATACGGGCATCGTAGGCATGGAGCGCATCAACAGCATCAGCCAGTACATCAGCGGCGGACTGGCCGCCAGCGATTTTTACCCCATGCCCGGGCGCCTGTTTAACACACCTACGGTGACACTTTTATCCTACACAGCGAAAATCGAGTAACCGCGGCACAGCCTGAAAGCCCACCGCCGGCAGGCAGGAGCGTCGTTTGGTGTACGGCGGCTGTTTGCTGTATGCGCGCTTGACGATTCCACTGCGAAAGGGTACAATAAACTTGATTTGCGCGTGAAGATACCGTTTATTCCATCCATACAGCACTTTTTCACATCGCGCGCGATCCGATTCTCCGGCCATCGCCGGAACGAAAGGACGGGATTCCATGTTCGGACATCGCCCCGAAGGCCGCCGTGTGAAACACTTGGACCCCATTGTACAGGCAATGCCGTATCTGATGCCCATGCGCTGCGACGCGATGGTTTTTTTGAGCCATGACGTTGAATACGAAACGCTGATGCAGTACATCGCCGATAAAAGCCGCAAAGAGGGGATCAAGATCACGTTTCTGGAGGTCATTATCGCCAGTTTTGTACGCGGCATTTCGCAGGTGCCGGAAGTCAACCGTTTCATTATGAACAAACAGTATTATAACCGTACGGAACTTACGTGTTCCCTGACCATTCTGATGAACACCTCCGATGGCAGCCTGCAGGAGAACGTCATCAAGGTGTTTTTCGATCCCAGCGATACCATTTACGACGTGCAGGCGCGCCTGGTTTCCAAAGTAGAGGCCAACCGGGAGCCGGATCAGCCCAGCTTCATCATCAAGCTGGCCTCCTTCGCGCTGTCGATCCCTGGCCTTGCGACGATCATCGCGGGGCTCATCCGCGGGTTGGATCGCTACGGTCTCCTGCCCGGCGCGCTGATTGATGAACTGCCTTTCCATACCAGCATGTTCATTACCAACAACGCCTCCATCGGGCTGCACAGCGTATACCACCATATCTACAACTTCGGAGACACCTCCATGTTTTTTGCGATGGGTACGCCTGAGCGCGGATACACGGTAGACGCGAGAGGGAAGCCCAAGCGCTGGTGCACGCTGCCTGTGGGCATCACGGTGGACGAGCGCGTTTGCGGCGGTTCGACCTTCGCCAAGCTGTTTACGTGTATGAAGAGCTGCCTGAAGAACCCGGAACTGCTGGATTCGCCGCCGGAGAAGGTGTATTACAACGAGGGCGCCGAATACCATGTGCCCAAGCCCGAAGGCGCGCACAAGCCCGTGGCCGAGCAGGAAGTGACTGCGCAGGAAACGTTTGGGCAGGAAGCGGCTGCGCAGGTAACGACAGCCTGAGAGTGAAATAAGCGGTGCCGCCGGAAAATGTTTCGGCGGCACCAAATTTATGGGTGCAAGGCTGTACCTTCCCCTGCAAACGGCGCTATTTAGCGAGCAGGATACGATGCGGCCTTGGCTTTTTATGGATGCGGAAAGACGGACAGGCTGTTTCGGTTTTATGGATGAACGTGACCACGATCACCTATAAACGCTTCCGCCCATTCGGTGTTACGCGGATTAGGGCTTCGCGGACCGTGGCCGATTCATCGCGGCCACCGTGTGGAGGCGGCGCTGCGCCTCGTTATCCGTTTCCTTAGGCAAAGGCGGGAATTGCAGGTCGTACGTCTCGGCGGCCTGCGCGTCCACGTCGTAAACCTCGTCCTCCACAAAGCGGCCTGCGGCATCCCTCAGCGCGCCCTCGTGCAGTTCGTACGCCTGCAACGCCGCATGATACAGGTTTTGCGCCGTGCCGATGCCATATTGCTCCGCCGGTACGAAGCCGTAGCGACTGTAATAGGCGGGGTCGCCGTAGATGAGGATGGCCGTTTCTCCCAGATCGCGCGCCATGGCCTGCGTATGGCGGATCAGCCGCCCGCCGATGCCCTGCCCCTGATAGTCGGGGAGCACGGCG
>JAJFVI010000059.1 GCA_021371895.1 Eubacteriales bacterium
GGAAGCGAAATCAGTGTTTCAGCGCCTTCTATATGGACGCTCGTTTGCATAACACGCTGTGCCAGCCGTGTAATCAACAGTTCGGCTGTATCCGCTGGCTCATCCTCACAGCGCAGCATGAGCGTGATGGGCTCGTCCGCCCGATATCGCCCCTTGCACGTTACCAGCTCCATCATCCTTTAACCGCCCCTTCTGTTAAACCTTCAATAAATTGGCGTTGAAATAGCAGGAAAATGATGACCACAGGCACAATCGCAATGACTGCCGTAGCGGACATCAGGTGCCATTTCGCGCCGCCAAACTGCTGGAAAAAAACGGATAATGCCTGCGGAATGTTTTGCTTATCCCGTGATTGCAGAAAAAATACTGCCTGTGCGTAATTGTTCCACACTCCAAAGCCGTTCAAAATCACAAAGCTTGCAGTCGCCGGCTTGAGCACCGGAAATATGATACGCCAAAAGACATTAAAGCCCGTGCAGCCATCCATCTCGGCGGCCTCATCCAATTCCCGCGGGAGCGCACGCACAAAAGTAGTAAAAATAAACACAGCCGAGGGCATGCTGAGTGTGGAACACACAAGGATCATACCCCAGAGCGTGTTGATGGCATTGATTTGGCGCATCAAAGTATAAAGCGGAACGGTATTGATTATACCGGGAATCATCATGCAGCCAATCAACAGGGAGAAAACCAGTTTATTGTACGTTGTTGAGCGCCGCGCAATGGCATAGCCTGCCATGCCGCCCAGCAGAATGGTTAGTCCCAGCGTGCCAAAGGTGATAACGCCGGAGTTGAGCATCGCTAAGCCAACTCGGCTTTTGCCCCAGGCATCCGCATAGTTCGCAAATGCAAATGTGGGCACAAACATATTGCCCTCGTAAAACACCCGGCTCGGCGCATTGAGCGACAGAACCAGCAGCACGTAAAACGGTATGATGCACATTACGCAAATCAACGCCAGCACAAGGATGCGCATCGCCTTGAAAACCTTGTTTTCTTTCATGGTCGCGCCTCCTTAGTCCTTTTCGCGCGTTAAACGCATCGATATTAATACGGGGATCAAAATGATAAAGAATAGAATCATCGCAACCGCGGTCGAGTACCCGGTGCGGCTGCCATAGCACATGCGCATAATATAAATACTCAGGCTTTCGGTGGCGTAACCGGGGCCGCCCTCAGTGAGCGACATAATCACATCGAATACAGATAGCGAGCCAATAATGTTGGTCACCACGTTAATGCGGATGGCCGGCAGCAACAGCGGCAAGGTTACGCCGGTAAACCGCTGCCAAGGGGCCGCGCCGTCAATCATGGCTGCTTCCCGCAGTTCCGTTGGAATATTTTGCAGGCCGGCCAGGTAAATAATCATGGTCATGCCCGCATATTGCCAGACATTTACAAAAATGAGCACCATCATGGTGGTTGGGTAGTTGCTCATCCAACTGCCCAGTTGAAATGACGTACCCAGTTGTTCCATTGCATGGTATAAAAACCCACGCCCGGGCTGCAACAGGAAATACCAGATATACCCCATAATTAACGGGCTGATAATGGCTGGCAGATAGATAATCACCCGTGTGAGGCTCCTGCCATGGAATGGTTTTTCCATCAGCAACGCATATAACAGACCGATCAAATTGAGTAAAATCGCACTGCCCGCAGCGAAGATCAACGTTGTGCGGATATCGCCCATTGCCCGTGAATCCTGAAAAAAGCGCGTGAAGTTTGCCAACCCTACAAAGGTTGCCTCTCCCATCCCATCCCAGTCTGTCAGGCTCATTTGAACGCCCTTAAGAAGCGGATAGACGAAGAATGTGCAAAACAGCAGCAGCGCAGGCAGCGACATAAACTCCGTCAAATCCCGTTTACGTCCATTGCGTCTGAGTTTAACCGGCGCCACAATGTTCTTTAAATAATCCTTCCCTTGCATGCACATCACCCTCTGTTGTCGGACCTCCGATGTAGTGGAAACCCTCGGGATGGGAAAAGGCGCCCGTTGTGCAGACGCCTTTTCCTTCCATTTTGATCATTATTGGTTTAGAAGCCTTCGTTCCATGCTTTCTCATACGCTTTGGCAAAGCTTTGCGCATCATAGGTACCAGCCAGCAAATCCTGCACCATGCGGCCGGCATCATCGCCACTGAAACCTGCGGGCTTTTCGTTCGTAAAGCCGATGTTCACAGCGCTGTTCAAAACGGATTTCACTTCTGCCGCGAAGGCCGCGGGTGCCCAGTTTGCGTCCACATCGGTAAAGGCGCTGGGCGAGCCAAGCGTTTCACTGTACTTCTTCTGGTTTTCAGCGCTAAACAGGTAGGTTAGGAATGCCTTGGCAGCATCCACATTCTCAGACGTAGCAGATATGGAATAGCCGCTATCCTCCGCGCAGAGCACCACAGGCTTGCTATCCGGCATATAGGCGGGGTACGGCGCAAAGCCAATTTTATCCGCCATGTCGGGGTTCGCTTCCAAAATTCCGGACAACGCCCACATACCATTGGAGAACATCGCCGCCTTGCCGGTTACAAAGGCTTCCACACAGTTATCGCTGGTGGCGGTGAGAACGTCTTCATTAATCAAGCCATTGGCTTGCAGATCGAGCAGATTTTGTGCGAACACAGCCATGCAGCCATCTGCAGCGCCAAAGTTGAGCTTAGCGCTATCGTTATTGAGCATTGCGGTTTTGCACTCCAGCGTGCCCAGTGTTTGCTTTAGATAGCCGTGCGGGATAAACTCAATCAAGTGGCCCAAGTGCCATGCTTCCTTGCCGAAGATGAACCACGGGGTTACATCGGGCATCTGGGTTTTAATGACCGTGAGGTTTGCCACAAACTCATCCCACGTAGTCGCGGGGGTTAAGCCAAGCGCAGCATAAATCTCCTTGTTGTAAAAGAAGCCGGCCATGGTCATGTTGGTGCATACGCGGTATTGGTTGCCGGTTTTAAGATCGGTGCAGCTTGCGCGCATAGAAGGGATCAGCCGATTCCACCAATCGCTCATGTCGCTAAGATCGAGGTACTTGCCCTGATCGACGAACTCCTGCTCGTAAGTGGTCATCACATCAGGCACTTCACCGCTGGCGAATTTAACCTTGATAATGGAGCTTGCATCGTTTTGATATTCCTGCTCCACAACGATCCCCGGATTGGCGGCGTTGAATTCGCCAATGATTTCGTTCAATAGATCGATGGTTTCAATTTTGCCTGTGAAGAAGTTCACCTTGGTCTCGGCAACGGCAGTGAACGCTGCCAGACACAGCGCGAGTGCCAGCACGAATGCCAGTAACTTTTTCATGGAAGTTCCTCCTCTTTCGCGCCCCTTAAGGGCGGCTCTTTATAGTTTCATTATAGACTCTCTTTTGTAAAGAGAAATACCGTAGTTTTTCGATTCAGGTGTCAGCTTTTGGGATCGCGTGTTTCAAGCGTTGCAATGCCGATTTTCCCACAGTATAATGAACTGAAAGGTGGTGAACGGAATGCGGGGGAGTGTTAAGCAAAAGCTGCTGATCATTATATCGGCTTTAATTTTAGTCTCCGTGCTTGCGGTTACGGTGCTTACCTATAGCAATTACAGCGCCGATCTGGTGGAGCAAGGCACACAGAACACCCAGCAGCTGCTGCTGCAGCTCGGCATCAATGTAGATACCTATTTAGATGAGTTGTTCCGTTTATGCCTTTCACCCTATTATAACAAACGCGTTATGGAGCAGTTGGAAACCACGCCGACCACCGCTGCGGAAAAGCTGGCCAAACGCCGCCTGATTGAAGACTACCTTACCGAAGTGATGACTCTCCCCCGAAGCGATATCCTGCGTGCGCACATTTTAAGCGACGAAGTTTATTCAAGCAGTAAAACGCGCTACAGTGCGGATATTGCCAGGGATTATCAGCAGGAGAGCTGGTATGTAAAGGCTTTGCAGAGCAATGATGCCACGTTTTTACCTGCGCATACCGAAACACAGGGCAAAACGACACTATCCGTGTTTTCCATCGTGCAGCGTATCAACAGCACGCGGGATAGCGGCACGGCGCTTGGCGTCATCCGTGTGGATGCCAATTACAACGGCATTAAAACTGTGTGCGACCGTGCAGGTACGGGCGAAGGCAGCGCGCTTTACATTGTCGATAGTGCCGGAAGTGAAATCTACCGCGACAATCGTACCGGCACAACAGGCATACTTGCCGCTGTAATGGCGGAACTGACCCAGCATGCGCAGGAAACCACCTTCACCTTTCGATACCAAAACGCTGACTATCTTGTAAATATACAATCACTGCATGTCACGGATTGGCAGATTATTGACATACACGCCATGCGCTCATTAACAAGCGCTGCTACCCAAGCCCGCAACAAGGCGTTTCTGCTGGCTATCCTGTGCGCTATGCTAGGGGTGCTTATTACCATCCCACTGGTGAAGCGGTTTTTAAAGCCCATTTTCCAGATTACCGACCTTATGCATGTAGTGCAAACAGGTGATCTAACGATGCACGCCAGCATTACAGGCCATGACGAGTTAGCCTACCTCGCCCATTCCTTTAATGACATGGTCGATCAAATCCATGGCGAAATCGAGCACAACAATCTGCTCACACGACAGGTATATGAAGCTCGTTACCTTGAAAAAGAAGCGCAATATGCGGCACTGTGCAACCAAATAAAGCCACACTTTCTGTTTAATGCCCTGAATACCATCCATTTGCTGATTAAAACAAATCGCGGCGACGAGGCGGTGCAGTGCATCGATATGCTGGCAACTTTACTGCGTGGTATGGTCAACAGTGATCGCGAAATCACTTTGCGTTCAGAAATGAAAATTGTCGAAAGTTACCTTATGCTGCAACAAAAAAGATACGCCAGCCTCGGCTTCACGCTGCCGGATGTATCCAAGTGGGAAAACTATCTGTTACCCGCGCTTACCATTCAACCTTTAGTGGAAAACGCACTGGTGCATGGCTGTGAACCCAAGCGTGGCCGAACACAGATTACGCTATCCGTTGCGGAAACGGAAAGCGAGCTGCAAATTATCGTTACGGATAACGGCATGGGGATGAACGAGGCTACCATGGCTCGACTGCGCGAATCGCTTTGCGCACCGACAGTAGAACCCTCATCGGGAGAAAACGGGGTGGGTCTGGTGAATATCACTCGCCGCGTAAAGCTAAAATTCGGCGAACCCTATGGGCTGACCCTGACCTCCGTGACCGGAGAAGGCACAACCGTTACACTCCACCTGCCGCTGGAAGGAGGCGAAGCATGTACCGCGCCTTAATTGTGGAAGACGAGGATTTGATGCGTGAATACCTTGCCGCAAAGCTGAACAAACTTTGCCCCGACTGGGAAGCTGCCGCAACAGCCGCCGACGGCATGGAAGCGGTGGAGCGTCTGGCGCATGAGCGGTTTGACGCCGTGCTCACGGACATCCGCATGCCCGGCATGGACGGGCTGGAGCTTGCACGGCTGATCCGCCGTACCGATGCGGATATCCCCATCCTTATCCTTTCCGGGTATGATGAATTCGATTACGCCCGTACGGCCGTGCGCTTGAATGTGTTTGATTATCTGCTCAAACCGCTTAATGAAGCGGAGCTTTCCGCCGCGCTTTCTGCGATGGCTTCGCAGGTAGCGGCACGCCAAAACACGAAGCATGAAAGCATATTGGCCAATGTATTGGAAAATGGCGGCGAAGCAGAGTGCGAGACGCTATATACGATGCAAAGTCATAAGCCATGCGGGCTGGCATTGCTTGCGCCAGCCTTCACATTAACGCATAACGACCGTAGCATTGCGCTAAGCGGCTTGCAAACAGCGGCAAAAGCCAGCTTTACACCCTTTTATGCACGTTTTGCGCATTGTGCAGCCGTGCTTTGCGCAGCATCCGACCCGCTGTTGGTCGAAACGGAGTGCCGTAATGCAGTACAGCGCTTTCAACAAACACACCCCGATATATCGATCCGCTGCGGGTATGCCAATTTTGACTGGGAGCACCCCCGTGCCTCGCGCGCCAATGCAGAGGCTGCTTTACGCCTTGCCCTGGCGCTGGATGAACCACTGCAATCCGAACACCTGCTTTACGAGCAGCGGCAGGCTCAAAATCGTTTGGAAGCAATGCTCCATGAACTTAACGACGCTCTGGCTTCCAGCCATCTATCGGAGGAGCGGCGCGCATCGCTGCTCAGTGCCTTACATGAATTTCCGCGAAAGGCAAAATGGACCGCCGCAACCTATTTGCTTATGGAGTGCGACGCGAACGAATCCCAATGCGCACAAGCACGAAACGCCTTGGGAAGCAGCGACATAAGCCTCGAGAATCGGGACATATCGGCACGTTTTTTTGATGCTCTGGATCGACTTTTTGCGGATCAGGAATCGCCTGCTAAGCCCGCCTCCACGCTGGTGCAGCAAGCGCGGGATTACCTGCAGCTCCGTTTTACCCAACCCCTCAGCCTGGCTTCCCTTGCAGAAGTGCTCGGGATTACTGCCGCTTACTTAAGCTCGATTTTTCATCGAGAAATGGGCTTGAGTTATTCGCAGTATTTATTGCAGCTGCGTATGGAGGATGCCGCGCGTAGATTGCTTGGCGACCCCGCCGTAAAAATTAGCGATATCGGCGATGCTGTCGGCTTCCCTTCAGCAAAGCACTTTACCCATGTGTTTCGGCAGTATTTCAAAGTATCTCCTACAGAATACCGCAAACAAAAAGCAAAGCGCCAGGGAAGCGCCGATTTAGGCACAAGAAAGCACACAGAATAATGAAGCCATCAAAATATGACGGTAAGCGAAATGAAGCAGCAGACTTTCGGCGATATTGCGTACCATACGGATCTTCGGTCTATTCCAATCCCATTCACACTATTGCTCATGACCCTAACAACCCATCAGCCTTTTACGCTCCCTGCGGTAAGCCCCTGAACAAAGAATTTTTGACAGGTAATAAACACGATCACGACCGGGATCAGCGTTAACACCGACATCGCGAATACATACCCCCATTGGGTAAACTGATGCTGTCCGAAAAAGCCGGCGATGGCGATAGGGAGTGTGCGCAGCTGCGTATCGTTAATCACTGTGTTGGCCCACGGGTACTCCTCCCACGCGGTTAAAAAGTTAAAGATACTCACCGAGGCAATCGCCGGTGCCGCCAGCGGCATCGCAATGCGCAGGTAGACGGTCATTACGCTTGCGCCATCAATATAGGTAGCTTCGGTAATCTCATTGGGGATGTTTTCCATAAAGCCTTTAATCATAAAAGTTGAAAACGGTATTACCCACGCAACGTAGAAGGGGATAAGTCCCCATAGCTTGTTAACCAACCCCAGTGATGTTGCCAGCTCAAACTGCGGTACGATCATCGTTGTCCCGGGGATAATCATCGTGATAATAATGAACCCAAAAAGCAGTTTGTTCCCCCTAAAGTGAAATTTACCCATCACGAAGGCCATCGCGGAGGAAATAATTGCCGCCAGCGCTACCGAAGCCAGGGAAACGAACACGGAGTTCATAAAGTTGTAGTAAAACTTGCTCTGTGTAATAATATAGTGATAGTTTTCAAGCGTAAGGGAATCCAGCTTCGGGAAAAAGCGCGGCGGATACTCATACAGTGCGCCGTTAGGGCGTAATGAGGTCGCAATCATATAAATCATGGGTAATGTGCAGATCACCGCGCCAGCCAGCAGCAGTATATACCGGACGGCTTGGGCTCGCAGGTTTCGTTTGTTTTTCATATGCGTGCCTCCTTACGCGTCCTTGTTTTTCATGGCTCTCATTTGGAAAATCGCCAGCAGCCCAAGCGCCAGTGCCATAACAAAGCTCAGCGCTGCGGCATAGCCGAACTTACCCGTGCTAAACGCCTTGTAATACATCCACGTGAGCAATGTATCGGTCATGTGGGCCGGCTTGCCACCCGTGATCATTTTTATAGAAGTAAACACGTTAAAGCCGCCAATGGTGAGCATAATCAATGCGAACAGCACCGTGCCCCTGATAGAGGGCATCGTCACATTCCAAAACTTTTTCCACCCGTTGCACCCATCAATTTCTGCGGCTTCGTACAAATCGGCAGGCACCTGCTGCAGCGCCGCCAGAAACACCACCATGTTCCAGCCTACGCCTTTCCAAATGCCTAAAATCATCGCTACGGACATGCCGCTCCACCGGCTATCCAGCCAGTGTACGTTTTGGCTGGTAATACCGATTCCCTTCGTTAAAAAGTAATTGAGCAGCCCCTCGGTATTAAAAATGTAGCGAAATACCAACGATGCAATCACCCATGAGGTGATAACCGGAAGGTAATTGATAACACGGAAGCCTACGCTAAACCTTTTAATGCCGTTAAGCAGCACAGCCACAAACAAGCCGATGGCCATTTGCCCCGGCACCGTAACCAGCGTGTATACAACACTGTTTACAAACACCGTCCAAAAGGTTTCATCGGCTAAAACCTCACGGTAATTGCTTAGCCCAATCCAAGGTTGGTTAAACATTGAGCCAAAGCTCCAATCGCAAAAGCTCAT
>JAJFVI010000264.1 GCA_021371895.1 Eubacteriales bacterium
GAACCTTGTTGTCCCAGAAATCGTAATGGGAAAAGCGCCGAAGCGACGCCTCCACCCCGCCGATGAGGATGGGCGCGCCCGAATACGCCTGATGGATTCGGTTGCAATACACGGTCGTGGCTCGATCCGGCCTGAGGCCCGGCTCTCCTCCGGGGGCGTATACATCCTGCGAACGGCGCCTTTTCGCGACGGTATAGTGGTTCACCATGCTGTCGATTACGCCGGCGGTGACCAGAAAGCCCAGCTTGGGCCTTCCAAAGCGCCGGAAATCCTCATAAGTATGGTATTCCGGCAGGCACAGCATCGCCACGCGGTACCCGGCGTGTTCCAGCACGCGGCTGATGATTGCGTGCCCGAAAGACGGATGATCCACATAAGCTTCGCCTACGACGAATACGAAATCCGGCGCGTCCCAGCCCCGGAGTTCGCATTCCTGGAGCGTAATCGGTAAAAACGCCATAGTATCCCTTCTTCCGGCTGTGTCTGTACGCGCCGGTACGCCCTGATCGATAAGCACGCATCCGTTTCGTGTGTCCTGCCGACTGTGGATAAGCAACGCCGCCCGCGGGAACCGCAGGCGGCGGGAAACGTACGCTCGTCGTTTGGGTTGAAGTTAGATGGAAGTGAGCAGCAACAGTTCAAAGGTCGGGTAGGATTCGCTCGTGCTTACCGTGGTACTGCCTGCGGCATCACCGGTGGCTTCCTCGGGTACGGACATGCCTACGCTCCGCCCGTACATCATCACTTGGGAATCGACGGTCACATCCGGTTCGCTGCTGCTGATGACCAGAATAATGCTGGTATACCCCGAGCTCTTTTTGCTCAGCGCCATTTTGATAATCCAGTCGCTCCCAGCCTGCGCCACGTCCACCACGTAGCATTTATAACCCATAATGCGGCCGTCGTACCCGGCGATCTTGCTGACAAGCGTTGAATAGCCTGGTTTGATCGCCTGGGCTTGCAGGCTTTTAAGCATATCTTCATCCGTCCAGTTGCGGGTGAAGGTGTAGCTCAGCCGCCGGTCGGTCAACCCCTGTTTGCTGAAGGTGAGCACTAGATTGAAAGAACCCTCCTCAGAGGTGTCCAGATCCACGGAAAACTTTCCGTCGGTGCCGACTTTTTTGTGATATACGACCACATCGTTTAGGAAAACCTGCAGGTCGGCCTTCGGCGTGGCGGTGCCCCGCACGGTCAGCACGTCTGCAGAGACCAGTTCGGGTATCTCGGTCAATAGGTTGACGGTCAACAGTGTACGCTGGTAGGTAACGGGGTAAGCGAGTTCCATCACATCCTCCCCCTGATAATCGGCAGTCACCGTGACCATGAAAACGCCCTCTTTGGGCAGGGTGATGGGCATCTTGAACTTGCCGGAAGCGCCGACCGTAACATTGGTCACCATGGGATCGGGATAGCTTAACCCCATGACCACTGCGGTTAACTGCACACCCTCCGCTGCGGTACCCGCAAAAGTGAAAGCAGCTTCGTTGGTCTCCTGCGGCGGTGCGTCGGTAATGTTGATCTTTGCGCTCGCTGCGGGCGGCAAGGGTTGGACTTCGATAAAGGTGAAGGTGTCCCAGATCTTATTTAAATTGGTGTTATCCTTATTGGTCACGCTGCGGCCGTAGATCTGCATATCCAACGTAATCTCGTATCCGTTACGGATGGTGCGGCGCATCAGCCCACGGTGGTCAATCTGACCGTTCTCCCTGTAAATGTAGCGTAGGATCAGGAAACGCCCGCCGGCGGTTTTCTTCCAGTCGGCACTGGAAAACTCGAATCCTTTGCTAATCAAATCGTTGTCGGGGTAATGGGACAGGCGGTACTGTGCGCGCAGGGTAGTGCTTTGCTCGTTGATGTCGTAAATGTTTGTGGATTGATCATCCTGCGTGGCGGTCACCTCAAAACAGGCGTCCCCATCCGTGTTCCAGCACTGCAGCAATACCCCTCTGGCCAACATGTCGTTGATCGTATCCTCCGAGGTGGTATTGCGAGCCTGCAGCCAATCCGCGTAATCGGCTACGTTGTCCGGTGTGAGGACGACGTAGGTCTCCGGCACATCCACGGAAGCGTAAAGACTATCCAACACATAGCTTTGCGCCAAGGCTGGAAGTGCAAGCAACAGTAGCGTCAGCGTCAGCAGGAGGCCGAAAATCCATTTGCGCATAGTACACCATCCTTTGGTTCAAACCGTGGGGCGGGAACGCCGCGCGCCTTACGCGTCCGCGCGCGGCCCTCGTCGGCTGCGTGGGAACGAAACAACGTAGCGGGCGGCGGTTGCAGCGGTAAAATCATACCGCGCGGCGCAGGTACGTGCCTATACCTGCGGGTACGTGGACGGGCGCGGAAAGACCCGCCATTTCTTGACATTGTATCATAAGCGAAGGGCAGGCGCAACATGGCGCTGTAACAAACGCCCTTCGCGTGCACCGTGGCACCCTAACGCAGGCGGAGGGTTAACGGGGCAAACAGACCCGGTTGGTTCCCGCGGACGGTTGCGTGTGAAAAAGATTACGTGTAAGGGCAGTTAGAGCGGCGTAACAGCTTGCATGACGAAGTTTTTTTTGCTATGCTAGGATAACCCAAATCGGCAAGAGGGGGCGCTTCGGATGCAAAGACCCATGCGAAGCATGCTTACCCGTGTTTCCGCCCGGACGTCGCTGCATATGCCGGCCGCGCAGGGGCGCGCGCCGTTGCGCTCTTTTTCACCCTATCGACTGGATGCCACCGAACTGCCTGTGACCGACGACCTCTATCGGCCGCTGGGCGCTATCGCCCAGGCGGAGCGACTGGCGGCCTGCAGTGCCGGTACGCAGACGACGATTTTGGTGCCGGGCGGTTCCACCGCCGGGCTGCACGCCATGCTGCTGTACGCCTGCAAGCGCGGCGAGCAGGTGGTGCTGCCGCGCAACGTTCACATAAGCTGCCTGCATTTGTGCGCGCTGGCAGGGTTTGAGCCCGTGTTTGCAGAACCTTCCATTACACCGGAAGGCCGCTTGTATACAGCGCCCGAAGCGTATGCCCGCACGCTGGACACCTATCCCCACGCATCCGCCGCGCTGGCGCTCCACGGCGATTATTACGGCCTGCTGTCCGATCTGCCCGCCATCGCGCGGGAAACACACACCCGCGGCCGCCTGTTGCTTTGTGACGAGGCGCACGGCGCCTACTTCAACTGGCGAAGCGACGTGCCCAACGCGGGCGCCTGCGGTGCCGACCTGTTTGTGCAATCCGCACATAAAACGCTGCCGGCGCTGACACCGGGAGCGTGGCTGCACGCCATGCCCGGCGTAAACGCGCAGCGCTTACGCAGCCTGCTGCGCATGGTGCAAACCAGCAGCCCTTCCTTTGTGATCATGCTCTCGCTGGACGAGGCGCGCTGCTGGATGGATCGCTACGGCACGGTGGCCTGCGCCCGGCTGCTGGCCGCTACCGAGCGTTTCCGCATGCGTGCCGAGGCGTTGGGCTTTCCCGACGACCAGCGCAATGCGCCACCGGGCATGGCCTACGACCGCCTGCGGCTGGTGCTCGCATCCCCGTGGGGCGGCGTGTGGCTGCAAAAACAATTGCAGGCGCGCAAGCTGGACGTGGAGATGTGCGATGAGGGCCACGTGGTGTGTATTCTCTCCCTGCTGGACGGGCCCGCGCGCCTGTGCCGTCTGGAAAGGGCGCTTCGCGCAATCGCGCGACGCGCACCGCCGATACCCACCGGCGAACCCAACCACACACCGGAAGCGATCTTCCCGGAGGCCTGGCCGCCCAGGCGGATGTCCATAGGGGATGCTGCGTTCGCCCAGAGCGAAGAACTGCCCGTTTACGAGGCGATCGGTCGCGTGAGCGCCGTAAATGCCGGGCCGTATCCCCCCGGTATCGCCTGGCTGACCGCGGGGGACGAGGTGACGCCTACTGTTGCCGCGTTACTGACCAACACTTCATCGGAGCGGCTCTTCGGGATGGAAACACCCGGAATGCTGCGCTGCGTAAAACGAACCTGACCTTCCCGGATATGGAAGCATGCCCACATGACTGAAAAAAGGAGCATGGAACGTGAACAAATTTCCTTACGACGCGGTACTGTTCGATCTGGACGGTACGTTGACCTGCTCGGAGCAGGGCATCATCCAATCCATGCTATATGCGTTTAATCAAATTGGGGAGTGCGTGCCGGAAGGCGCCAACCTGCGCTCGATGATCGGGCCGCCGCTGATGGATTCATTCACCGGCATCTTCGGGCTGAGCAGCGATAAGGCGCGCGAGGCGATACCGCATTACGCGCGGTTCTTCAACCGCGAGGGTATGTACCTGTATACGGTGTACCCGCATATCCGCAGCATCCTGAAAATGCTGCACGACGGCGGCGTGTACGTGGCGCTGGCCACCAGCAAGCCCGTGCAGCCCGCTATGGCGATTCTCAACCATTTCGGGCTGACGCATTTTTTCAGCCGCATCATCACCGAAGAGGATAACGAGCGGGTCGTCAACAAGCCGGAGTTGATTCGCCGTGCGCTGCCGGAGCGTTACGAGCATGCCGCGATGGTCGGCGACCGGTTTTACGACATCCAGGGTGCGCTACAAAACCACATCGATGCCATCGGCGTGGGTTACGGCTTCGGGTCCGAGGAAGAACTCATTAATGCCGGCGCTACGCATGTCGCACCGGATACCGAATCGCTTCGCGCCTTTCTGTGCCCCACCGCACCCGTGCCGCGCGGGTTTTTCCTGACGGTGGAAGGGCTGGACGGCAGCGGTAAGACCACGCAGGTAG
>JAJFVI010000268.1 GCA_021371895.1 Eubacteriales bacterium
ACCCTCCAGATAATCACACTCGAATCGAATCACGTTTATCGTTCTCCTTGCGCTTTTCTTTTCACCCAAGAAGGCCGGGGGCCATTCTCAACGTTCCATATTATGCCGATTTACGGCGCGGAAACGTGAGGTACAATCAACAGCGGCGCAAGGTTTCACAGCGCTTTGGGCCGGTGGAAATCATCTTGAGAGGCGTCCCCACCTGCTTTTCCAGAAAATCAACGTACCGGCGGCAGTTCTCGGGCAGGGAAGCAAAGTCCGTTACGCCGCGCACATCGGTTTTCCAGCCGGGCAGCATGGTATAAACAGGTTTGCAGCGCATCAGCGTCGGCGTGTTGGGGAAATCGAGGATCTGCTTGCCGTCCACCTCGTACGCCGTGCAAACGGGGATTTCGTCCAAGTACCCCAGCACGTCCAGATTGGTCAGCACACACTCGGTTGCGCCCTGCACCATGCAGCCGTAACGGGTCGCCACCGCGTCAAACCAGCCCACACGCCGCGGGCGGCCGGTGGTTGCGCCGTATTCGCCCGCGTCGCCGCCGCGGTTGCGAAGCTCGGTAGCTTCATCACCGAAAAGCTCGGTGGTGAAAGGGCCTGCGCCCACGCAGCTGGAGTAGGCCTTGGTGACGCAATAGACATCGGTAATAGCGCCGGCAGGCACGCCCGCGCCCACCGTGCCGAAGCCGGCCAGGGGCGAAGAGGAGGTGGTGAAGGGATAAATGCCGTGGTCGGGGTCGCGCAGGCTGCCCAACTGCCCCTCTAAAAGGATCGCTTTGTTTTCCTTGAGCGCCTTATGCAGGAACACGGTCGTATCGATCACCATTGGGCGGATGCGTTCGGCCAGTTCAAAAAGATGGTCGATCAGCGCGTCCACGTCGATGGGCGGCTTGCCATAAAGTGCCTTGAGCTGCGCGTTTTTCTGCTCCGCTATGCCCGTGAGGCGCTCGCGCAGAAACGCGGGATCGTACAGCTGGCAGACCTGGATGCCGATTTTGAGGTATTTATCGCCGTAAAACGGGGCAATGCCGCTTTTGGTGGAACCGAAGCTGGCCTTGCCGAGGCGCTCCTCCTCGAAACGGTCGAAATCAATATGGTAGGGCATCATCACCTGCGCGCGATCGCTGATGTACAGCGTAGGCTTGGGTACGCCGCGGCCGACCACATCGTCGTATTCCTTGAGCAGCTTATCGATGTCCAGCGCAACGCCCGGGCCGATAACGTTGGCGATACAGCTGTGAAACACACCAGAGGGTAACAGGTGCAGGGCGAATTTGCCGTAGTCGTTGATGATCGTATGCCCCGCGTTTGCGCCGCCCTGAAAACGGACGACGACATCGCTGTTCTCGGCCAGCACGTCGGTAATTTTCCCCTTGCCCTCGTCGCCCCAGTTGGCGCCAACAATCGCTCGAACCATGGTGTCGATCCCCTTTCCTTTGGTAAAGTCGGTTAAACACCAATATTCATTATCCTATACCTCGCTGGGAATGTCAATATCCCGTGCGGGCGGTTCGCCTGGCTGCCGCAAACAGAGCCGTCTTTTTTACGTGAAATTGACAAAGCGCGCAAGCCGGGGTATAGTATAAATACCCTGATACCCTCCTTTTCCATATGGGGAAAGGGCGCGGACACGAAAAAAATCCGACAGGCGGACGGAATCCGTTTGCGGGAGGTTGAGAGCATGACAATGGGTGACAATCGTCGCGCCATGGCGTCCTCGGCTGCTCCGCAACCCGAAGGCGAGCCATTTGAGGAAGGCGCGCCCAATTTGTTCGCTCCCGTTTCCACGGAAAACCGCATTACGGGCAAAAGCGACGGCTATCGGCGGCAGGTGCAGCCGGTAGCCGGAAGCAGTTACGGTTACGGCCAGGCGAACGTTCCGCATTACCCGCCTGCGGGCAACCCTCAGGCGACACCCTACGACAGGCCCGGAACTGTCTCCTATGCGCCGTTCGCACCGCCTTTCCCGGGCACGCCTGTTTACGCGCCCGCACCGCACGGGGTTCCCGCACGGGCCTACCCTCCGGCTACCGCGTTTTCGGCTGGCGCGGCGAAACCGCCTGTGCTTTCGCCCATCCGGGAAATTACACCGGCGATGATGCCGCAAACCGATTCATGGGAACAGCAAGGGTGGAAACCACCGCAAGGGGAGGGTTTCTATCCCCAGCCGCAGGCTGCTTCCGTGACGGCTTACGGCGAGAGACCCTATCCGGAACCGTATTATGCTCCCAATGCGCAGAAGGCCAGGCCACTGTTTCCTGCCGAGAGCTACACACAGCCGCATTATCCGCCGAAGGCCACCCTGTTTGCCAAAACGCCGGGAGAGGTGAATCCACCTTACCATTCTTATAAGGAACGGGCAGAGGCACGTAAAGAGGCGGAGGCCCGCAAAGAGGCAGCAGCTCGCAAAGAGTCAGCAGCTCGCAAAGAGGCGGGGGCCCGCAAAGAGGCAGCAACTCGCAAAGAGGCGGCCAAGGCGGATGCCCCACCGGCGCAGCGCAAGCCACCTGATAGAAGCGCGCCTGTCGGTGCGGGAAAGCCGCCCAGCAAGCAGAGCAAAGCGGGGGAAAGCTACCGGCATTTGTGGCAGCTGGCGCTGATGATCGTCGTTTCGCTGGCGTTAGTATTCAGCGTTATTGAGATCGGCAAGATGCTCAGCAGTCTGATGGCCAGCGAACACAACCAAACTACGGAGCGGGATGCGTATTACGCCATGGCAGGCGTTCCATCCGACAGTACCGCCGGCATGGTGGAACTTCTGCCGGCGGGACAGACGTACGAGCCTACCGCGACCCCCGTGGCGGTGCAAACGCCGACTCCCCAGCCGCGCATCGCGCAGAACGATCCGCTGATCGGGGTCATTGACGGCGGCGGGGCCGCGGCAGGAGACGGACAACCGTCCCCGGAGACCGTCGCGCCGGATACGCGTACATTATTGGCCCGATACCCCGATAATCCCATGCTGGTCGTAGACGGCGCTTTTGTCGAGCTGCGGGCAGCAAACGCGGATGTGGTAGGCCGGCTGACCATCGACGGCATTTTAGATGAAACCTTTGTGCAGCGCAACAATACGTATTACCTCACCCATAACGCGCGCGGCGCTTTCGGCACAGGCGGCGCGCTGTTTGTGGACGAGGGATGCTCGCTTGCCAAACCGCCGGAAAATCTGCTGATCCGCGGGCAGACAACCGTGGAGGGTAAGATGTTCGCGCCGCTGATGCTGTATGGCACGCAGGGAAGGGAATATGTAAGCCAGCACGGCATCATCACCTGCCATACGATCTACGAACAGGCGCGCTATGTGGTGTTTGCCGTCATCCATGCGGATAGCAACCCCTCGTCGTCCGAATATTTCAATTACGCGGGTTGCCTTACCTTCCCGACCGACGCGAAGATGCTGGAATACGTCGCAAGTGCCAAACAGCGCAGCCTGTACCCTATCGATGTGGACGTACAGGCGTCGGATCGGCTGCTGACGCTGGCAACGCTCCCGGAAAGCGACGGTACCGCCAGTTGGGTGGTGCTGTGCCGCATGCTGCGCAGTGATGAAAACAATGGCGCCATCCGGACGGAATGAAGCTCAGGGCTTGATTGCGGTTGCCACCCCAAAGGATTCGCCCGCACACGCGGCGAATGACGAAAGCAGAAGGCGGCTCCGGCGCGATGGCATGGCAGGTTCTGCCGTACGGTGCCGCGCCGCGGCCCGAGCAACAAGGAGGAACGGAATGCAGGAGCTATTTATTCATCCCGGCGAGTTGCTTTTGCCCGCCGATGGGGTCAACCCAACGGCATGGGCGTGCATCGCATGCGACCAGTTTACCTCACAGCCGGAATACTGGCGCGAGGCAGCCGCGCTGGTGGGCGACCAGCCCAGCACGCTGAAGCTGATTCTGCCGGAAGTGGATCTGGCGCAGGCGGCGACCCGCGTGCCGGATATCCACCGTACGATGCGGCAATACCTGGCCGACGGCGTGCTGAAAACCGGCGTGCGTAACGGCTTTATCCTCACCGAACGCAGCACCGGCAGCGGCGCGCGCGTAGGCTTGGTGGGGCTGCTTGATTTGGAAAAGTACGACTATCACCCCGGCGTTCGCACGCCTGTGCGGGCCACGGAAGGCACCATATTGGAAAGGATTCCGCCGCGGCTTACCATCCGGCGCGGTTCGGCGCTGGAAACGAGCCATGTGCTGATGCTGATCGACGATCCCATGATGAGCGTCGTGGAGCCGGTGTATGACCGGCGCAAAAACCTGACCAAGCTGTACGATTTTCCGCTGATGATGAACGGCGGCCACCTGACTGGCTACGCCGTGGATAACCAAAACGACATCCAAAGTGTTCTGGACGCGCTCACGGTGCTCAAGGCGCGCTTACAAGGTGATTTGTTCATCGCGGTAGGCGACGGCAACCATAGTCTGGCGACCGCCAAAGCCTACTGGGATGAGATCAAGCGCACGCTGCCGCTGGCGGAGCAGGCGGAGCATCCCGCGCGTTTTGCGCTGGTCGAGTTGGAGAACATCCACGACGATGCTTTGATTTTTGAACCCATTCACCGTGTGCTCTACGGCTACGACGGCGACGATCTGCTTTCGGAAATGGCGGCATATGCTGCGGCCAGGGGCTGGACGCTGGCAGCCGGGGCAGAAGGGCAGCCCGTGGATGTGGTGTTTGAGGGCAAGGAAGCAAAGCTGAGCATCGGCGGTTCGCCCTATGCGCTCGCAGTGGGTACGCTGCAGGCGTTTTTGGATGAATGGATGACCGGGCACCCCGAAACGCGGCTGGATTATGTGCACGGCGAAGCTGCCGCGCGCGCGCTGGCGGCGGGCGAGAAGGTCGTGGCTTTCCTGCTGCCCGCGCTGCCTAAGGACAAGCTGTTTGCCACCGTGGAAAAGCTGGGCTCCCTGCCGCGCAAGACCTTCAGCATGGGAGAAGCGCACGAGAAAAGGTATTATAT
>JAJFVI010000284.1 GCA_021371895.1 Eubacteriales bacterium
ACGCCGGAAGCCGTAATGGAGGAAGTTGCCGGTATGGACAAGCTGGCGGCGCTGGCAACCAACACGTACCGTGTTTTCTTTGCTAAAGAAATGGGCATCACCGGCTGGCACTTTACGCAGATTGCCGGCATAGCGGATCAAGTGAAGGTGTATCGCATTACTCGACCGTCGGGCGAACACGCGGAGGCGCAGATTGCCGAGATGATTTTGGGAATGCAGAAGGCGGCGCTATCGTAAATGCGGCGCCACCGTGAATTGTGGAGGAGACGGGATGAGTTTAGCAAAAAAGATCAACCGTTTTCTGCGTCTTACGCCGGGTCAAAAACGGCTGCTGGCGGAGGCGTTTGCGATGCTGGGCGTTTCGCGCCTGGCGCTGTTGCTGTTGCCTTTCAAGCGGTTTGCGCCGCTCCTTGGCAAACCGGTTGAGGACGCTTATGTGGCGGATGCGCAGCAGATGGACATAGCGAAAAAAGTGGGCTGGGCCGTGCGGGCAGCAAGCATGCATACGCCGTGGCAAAGCAAATGTCTGGCGCAGGCAATGACGGCCAAGCATATGCTGAACCGTCGAAAAATCCACAACACGATGTACCTTGGCCTTGCCAGAGACGATTCCGGCAAGATGATCGCGCACGCGTGGGTCTTTTACTGCGGGCTCCCCCTGACCGGAGCGACTGATACGCAAGAGTATACCGTCGTATCGACGTTTTCAAGCTGAATGCTCATCTTGTGTCCAAGGAGGCAGACCATGCAAAGCAAAACACGGGAGACCGCCAATGCCGCGTTGCCTATACCCATGCAGCTGCTCGTATTGTGCAGCGTGCGTGATTTTTTACCGCAACAAAAAGAACGCGTAAAGGAATTGATCGCAAGCGTTGAACAATGGGACGAGGTTTTGCTGTTGGCGAAAAAAACCGCGTGTATCCCGTGGCATATCATAACCTGCGCCTGCTGGGCGATCCGGAGGCCGCCCCCGCGTTTATGAAGGCACTCCAGTCTATTTGCGCCAAGAATCAGCTTTCCGCTCTGAAAAACACCACCGAACTGATAAGGATAAGCCAACTGTTTGAGAACCTGAGCATTAGGACGATCAGCATCAAAGGCCCGATGCTTGGCCTGTCGCTCTACGGCGACGTATCGCTACGCGTTTCAAAGGACCTGGATATATTGGTCGATCCGCTGGAACTGGATAAGGCCGAGGCGGCGCTGAAGGCGGCGGGGTACGTACTGCTGGAAGGCATCGATGCGTTGACGACCCGGCAGCGAGCCGTGATCCTGAAGACCTCTCAGCACTTTACCTTTGTAAACAACGAAGGGGTTTCGGTGGAACTCCACTGGCGGCTGAACGCCGCCCCCCTTCAATTCGGATTTGAGGAACTATGGCGGAACAGCGTGAAAATGGCGGCGTTCGGGGGCGCCGTTCACGTCCTCAACGACGAATATAACTTTCTCTACCTGATTCTCCACGGTTCCAAGCACGGCTGGTACAGGCTGCGCTGGTTATGCGATATAAATGAAATCGTACGCGGAGGCAAGCTCGATTGGGCCGATACGCGTACCCTGGGCCAACAATACGGCATGACCTGCCTGATTGGGCAAACGATGTTGCTTGTGCAACGGTTGTTTGGCACGGAGCTGCCGTTTCAGCTCGGTCGGGAGCAGCGTGCCTCCCGGATGCTCGCGGAGGAAGCCCTTTTATTTTTGCTCAATCCGCAGGAGAAGATGGAACCCACCCAGAGAATGTTAGTCCGTCATTACAGACGATATTTGTGGGCTTGGAACCAGGGACTTATGTCAAAACTGCGGTATTTCCTATCAAGATTTCGGCCAAGCGTCGATATTTTTAAAACACTTCACCTGAGCGATTCTTTTTTCTGGCTATATTATCTGGTGCGCCCTCTTGCCAAAATAAAGCAGATTCTACACGGAACGACAAGGGGGCTGCCGCATGAAGACGACGATTGAGTTTATCCGGAGTTTATACCATTATTCAAAGCGTAAGTTCATCGGAAATATTCTGCTGATAACGCTCAACGGTCTCACGAGCAGCATCGGCATCGTCATGCTGATACCACTATTGTCCCTTGTGGGCATCGCGGGGCAGAGCGCGGATATCCCGCTGCTGGGTAATCTGCTTGGGCTGCTTGAGCAATATGACATGGCCACGCGCCTTGTTGTTGTGCTGATCGTCTACCTGATTTTAGCGGTTCTTCAGGCATTGATCGATCGTCAATCTTCGCTTGTCAACACGGAAATCGTACAGGGGTACACGCGGCATCTGCGGGAGCAATTGTACAAATCTGCCATCGAAACCGAATGGACCTGCTTTTGCGGCAAGAAAAAATCAGATGTCGCCAGCGCCTTTACCAACGAAATCGCCCGCATCGCTGCGGGAACGCTGGTCCTTCTCCGGATGTTATCGCAAATCATCGTCACGGTTTTCCAGCTTTATGTCGCGTTTCTGATGTCCGTACCGATGACGCTGATCGTGCTCATCTGCGGCGTGGTGATCTTCCGGTATATGCGAACCACGTTCAAGGCTTCCAGGACACTGGGCAATTCGCTCCACCATATTAATCAGGAATTTACCGGGCGGGTTATGGAGCAGTTGGAATGTATCAAGGAGAGCAAGAGTTACGGCATTGAGAAAGAACAGATTACCAGTTTTAGTGAAATCGCCGCGCAATCGGAAAAGAACATCAATGATTTTATGAGGCTTCAAACTAAAACAAGCCTGATCTATAAAGTCAGTTCGGTCGTCGTGGTGTGTGTGATGTTTTACTTTTCCATTATCTATTTGCACATCAATCCCTCCTCGCTGATCGTGATCGTCTATATTTTCGCAAGGCTCTGGCCGCAATTTTCATCCTTCCAAAGCAACCTGCAAAACGTGCTGGCCATGCTGCCGGCCTTTACGGCGCTGACGGAGATGATGGTCGATCTGAAGGCACACGCTGAAGAACTTGGGTCTGCGCCTTCCGGCGCAGCCGATACCCTGCCCTCTGGCACGGTTCGATTTACGGATGTCAGCTTCTGCTACGACGAGAACGGCGGCTTTGCGCTCAAAAACATCAGCTTTCAAATTCCCCAGCGGAGCATGGTTGCGCTGGTGGGTCAATCCGGCGCGGGCAAAAGCACCGTTGTGGATCTCCTTCTCGGGTTGATCAAACCCGATGAAGGAACCATCACGATTGACGGGCAGGCGATCGACGCCGGATATATGCGGCAGTGGCGGAGCCGGGTCAGTTATGTTCCGCAAGCGCCTTTCCTGTTCAATACAACCATACGGGATAATTTACTGCGCTTTAACCCCGGGGCGACCGAAGAGGAGATCAACGACGCCCTGGAACTGGCTGCGGCGGCAGAGTTTGTGCAAAAGCTGCCGCAAGGCATTCAAACTGTCATTGGGAACAGCGGCGTGCAATTATCGGGCGGCGAACGGCAAAGAGTCGTGCTGGCGCGTGCGCTGCTGCGAAAACCGGATATGCTGGTGCTGGATGAGGCGACCAGCGCCCTGGACAGCGAACATGAATACCAGATTCAATCCGCGTTGGAAAAGCTGGCTGGCAGAATGGCCGTGCTGGTGATCGCCCACAGGCTTTCCACGGTCTACAGGGCGGATAATATCGTCGTGCTTGAAGACGGAGAGATTATGGAACAGGGCACTTACGGTGATCTTTCAAGCAAAGAAGGAGGCGTATTTCAGAAGATGGTACGCGCGAAAGGCGAGCGCCCCCTCCTCTAGCATGGAAACGTAATGTGTGCGCGGCGCGGCGAAGGTTTTAGCGGTATGGAAGCTTGACTTGCTTGACAGGAACCGGTAAAATACGGGAAACTGCGGCGCACGTGCCGTGAAAAACCAGGCGGCTAAGAATAAACAGAAAGTGATTTGAAATAAGTATATGATCGACAGCAAAACCATTATCGTAAAAAAGGATGGAATCGTCACCGCGCAGATGGATGGAAACATCGTGACGATGAGTGTCGAAAACGGGCGTTATTACGGTTTTAACGGCACGGCTTCCGCTATCTGGAAATTTCTTGATGCGCCGATCGCTGTGGGGGAGCTGATTACGAAGCTCACGGATGATTATACAATCTCGGAGGAACAATGCGAGGAGGCTGTGATCGCTTATCTTACCAAGCTTGCGAGCGAAAACCTGATCGACGTCCGGCAGCCGTAGCGTTGCTTAGGATGACCGGGATACCGTCTGGAATGCGCGAGACAGCTGTTTTATACAAAGATTTGCCATATCCCTGCATGCCAGGAGCACTTTCATTAGCGTGTTTGCATATCCCGCCCCTGCACAGGCAAATTGGTAAGAAAGCGTCGCTTTGGCCGTTTCAGACGTCCGGCCAATCGTGATGCGTTTCTTATCATTCCCGGATTTGGCAAGGCTGCCTGCCTGCTTCACGCGGCAATGCATTCCGCAAGCGTACGTTTTCTATTGACAATCAAAACTGCATGGGGATAACAATCAAAATCGGAGCGAGTGCTCCATTCGCATGCCGGCAGAGAGCCGCATCGCAGGTGATGCGCCGTTCTTCGCTTTATTTTTACACTCGTTTCCGCTGCGCTTTAATTGCGATACGGCCGTTGCAGAGAGACGAAAGATTAGAATTGGGTGAATCCCTTGACATTTATCCCTAACGGTATTATATTGCTAACTGTGTTCGCTAAATTGTGCAGGAGGAGGTAAAATGATGGATTATCGACCGCTGGCGGCAGAGCTGGTTAGTAGATTGTTTGAGATCAGTAAAAACAAACCGCAGCGGAAAATGCACCAGAGTATGCGCGGGGAAGCTTTTGTGCTGCAATATGTGATATACCATAAAGGGGCTGTGGCACCCAGCGAAATAAGCCATTTCATGAATATCAGCACCGCGCGTATGGCCGTGACACTGAACGGCCTGGAAAGAAAAGGTCTGGTCACACGCCGCATCGACCCCGCCGACCGCAGAAGGATACTGGTGGATCTTACGGAAACCGGCCTGGCATTCGCCATGAGGCAGCAAAGTCATCTGCTCTGGCACGCCACGCAGATCGTTGAAAAACTCGGAGAACACGACGCGGAGGAATTCGTGCGTCTCATCGGGAGGGTGGCGGACATCATCGACGCAATGCATGGCGACGATGGGGGAGGGTAACTCCGTTCGCTCACATTTATAGGCCCTATTCGCTTATAACATTAACATCCTGCCGGAAGCAGGATTGGGAAGGATAGTTGTATGATCAAAATTTTCAAGCGGCTTAGCCTGGCCGAATGGCTGCAGGCGACCGTGAGCCTCGTATTCATCGTAATGCAGGTATGGCTGGATTTAAAACTGCCGGATTATATGGCCCAAATTACGATACTCACCCAAACGCCGGGCAGCGATATAGCGAAAATCTGGGAGGCTGGCGGGTATATGCTGCTGTGCGCGCTGGGCAGCTTAGCGGCGGCTACGCTCGTCGGGTTTTTCGCTGCGCGAATCGCGGCGTCTTTTTCCCAGCGCCTCAGAAGCTTGCTGTTCAACAAAGTGGACAGTTTCTCCATGGAGGAGATCGGCCACTTCTCCACCGCGAGCCTCATCACCCGGTCCACCAACGATGTGACCCAGATTCAGATTCTGGTGACGATGGGTTTGCAGCTCATCATTAAGGCACCGATCATGGCGGTGTGGGCGATTACGAAAATCGCGGGCAAGGGCTACGAATGGACGCTGGCCACGGGGGTCACGGTGGTGATTATTCTGGCGCTTATGGGGCTGCTGTTGATTCTCGTGCTGCCCAAGTTTCAGAAAATGCAGGTGCTCACCGATAACCTGAACCGCGTTACCATGGAAAACCTCTCCGGCGTGCGCGTGGTACGCGCCTATAACGCCGAGGGTTACCAGAACGGCAAGTTTGAAGTCGCCAATGAGGAGTTGACCAGCAACCAGCTCTACACCAGCCGCGGCATGGCCGTGCTGATGCCGGTAATCACCTCCCTGATGAGCGGGCTCACGCTTGCCATCTACTGGATCGGCGCGTATCTGATTAACACTGCGCAGATGATGGATAAACTTATCCTGTTTTCCAACATGGTGGTGTTCTCCGCCTACGCGATGCAAGTGATTATGTCGCTGATGATGCTGGTGATGATCTTCCTGCTTCTGCCGCGCGCCATGGTTTCCGCAAAGCGCATCAACGAGGTGCTGGAAACTGTACCCGCGATCATCCAAGGCGACGTGACCAAAGGGTTGCCGGGCTTGGAGGGAGAAGTGGTGTTCAACCACGTGAGCTTCCGCTACCCGGGCGCTTCGGAGGATGTGCTGCACGATGTGAGCTTTACCGCACACAGGGGTGAAACCGTGGCCTTTATCGGCTCCACGGGCAGCGGTAAAAGCACGATTGTCAATCTTGTGCCCCGCTTTTTCGACGCGTCCGACGGCGAGGTGCTGGTGGACGGCGTGAATGTGAAAGCATACACGCAGGAAGCCCTGAACAACAGGATCGGCTACGTGCCGCAAAAGGCGGTCCTGTTCATGGGTACGGTCGCCTCCAACGTGACCTTCGGCGATAACGGCCGTGATGCACCCACTTCGGAGGAAGTGAAGCGCGCCATGCAGATCGCACAGGGCGCTGATTTTGTGGAAAAGATGGATGGCGGCTACGAGGCGCAGATCGCCCAGGGCGGCACGAATGTGTCCGGCGGGCAGAAACAGCGTCTTTCCATCGCGCGCGCCGTATGCCGCAAACCCGAAATCTACATTTTCGACGACAGCTTTTCGGCGCTGGATTACCAGACCGACCGGCTGTTACGCGTGGCGCTGAAGCAGGAAACCGCAAATGTTACCAGCATGATCGTCGCCCAGCGCATCGGCACCATCATGAACGCCGATCAGATCGTCGTTCTGGACGAGGGACGGGTGGTTGGGAAAGGTACGCACCGTGAGCTTTTGGAGAATTGCGAAGTGTACCGCGAGATCGCCACGTCGCAATTGAGCGAGGAGGAACTAGCATTATGAGCGAAAATCGTACGATGAAGCCCCGCGGTCCCATGGGTGGACGCGGTCCCATGGGTGGTCACGGTCCCATGGGCGGCGGTCCCGGCATGATGGGCTCCACAGAAAAGCCCAAGAGCTTCAAAGCAACCATGAACAAGCTGATTCGTTACTGTAAATCCGATCTGCCGGCAATCATCATCGCGCTGGTCGCCGCCGTGGCGGGCACGGTGCTCCAGATTCTCGGGCCGGACATGCTGAAAAACATCACCAACGAAATCAGCAAGGGCCTGCCCCAGATGGTTAAGGGACTGCCGGTTGTCTCCGCCATCGACCTGAACGCCGTGGCAAGCATTGCGTGGACGCTGGTGTTTTTCTACGCGGGAGCGATGATCCTCAACTTTGCCCAAAGTTACATCATGGCGACCGTTACCCAGAAGATCTCCAAGCGGATGCGCACCGACATCGCCGAAAAGATGAACCGACTTCCACTAAAGTATTTCGACAGCACAAGCCACGGTGACATTTTAAGCCGCGTCACCAACGACGTGGATGCCATCGGCCAGACGCTTAACCAAAGCGTTGGTACGCTTGTGACCGCGATCACCATGCTTGTCGGCTCGCTGGTCATGATGTTTTACAACAGCTGGATTTTGGCGCTGACCTCCATTGGCGCCAGTGTGCTGGGTTTCGTATTGATGATGGTGCTGATGAGCAAATCACAGAAGTACTTTACCGGCCAGCAGAACGCGCTGGGCACGATCAACGGTCATATCGAGGAGGTCTACACAGGCCATAACGTGGTGAAGGTGTACAACGGCAGCCGCACGGCCAGGAACACCTTTGAGCAGATTAACGGCGAACTGTACGTAAATGCCTGGAAGTCCCAGTTCCTCTCCGGCCTGATGATGCCGCTGATGACCTTCGTGGGGAACCTGGGCTATGTGGCCGTATGTGTCGTAGGCGCAGTGCTCGCGATGAACGGCACCATTTCCTTCGGCGTCATCGTCGCCTTTATGCTGTACGTGCGCCTGTTCACCCAGCCGCTTTCCCAGATTGCGCAGGCGTTTAACAGCCTGCAGCGCACCGCCGCCGCGGGAGAGCGTGTGTTTGCGTTCCTGGACGAAAAGGAGCTTTCCGACGAGAGCGACAAGAAGCTCTGTCTCTCCAACGTCAAAGGCGATGTGGAATTCCAGCATGTGAAGTTCGGCTATCAACCGGATAAGACAATCATCCACGATTTCTCCGCGAAGATCAGCGCCGGGCAAAAAGTGGCCATCGTCGGTCCTACCGGGGCGGGGAAAACAACCATCGTGAACCTCGTCATGCGCTTTTACGAGCTTGACGGTGGGCAGATCCTGCTGGACGGCACACCCATTGATGATCTGCCCCGCCATAACGTGCACGAGCAGTTCGGCATGGTGTTGCAGGATACGTGGCTGTTCGACGGTACGATCCGCGAGAACATCGCCTACGGCAAGGAAGGCGTGACCAATGAGCAGGTAATCGCCGCCAGCAAGACGGTGGGGCTGCACCACTTCATCCGCACGCTGCCGGAGGGCTACGATACGGTGTTGGGTTCCCAAACCAGTCTTTCCGAGGGGCAGAAGCAGCTGATTACCATCGCCCGCGCCATGATCCAGAACGCGCCGCTGTTGATACTGGACGAAGCGACCAGTTCCGTGGATACCCGCACCGAGCGAATTGTGCAGCGTGCCATGGACAAGCTAACCGAGGGCCGCACCTCGTTTGTGATTGCGCATCGGCTTTCCACCATCAAGAACGCCGACCTGATCCTCGTAATGCGGGACGGCGATATCGTGGAGAGCGGAACACACGAGGAGCTGCTTTTGCAGAAAGGCTTCTACGCGGATCTGTACAACAGCCAGTTTGAACAGGTGGCGTAACGCCGGAACACGGCGCGGAGCGCAGGGCATACTATCGCGCCGCGCCGCCGGTTTTCCGATTCCGGGGCAAGCAGTGGGGTTAGAAGGTAATTATAGACAGGCAAGGGGTGCTGCGCTGAAAAGCGGAGGGCCCCTTCGCACGTTGAGCCGGAAGGATATAGCGGAGGGAAGGATTGAGGTTGCGAGAGTGCTTGCACAACAACGTTGAAAAGTGGAGAGAATGGTTAAACGCACACAAACCCCCGAAGAATCGGGGGTTTGCATATAGTTTGAAAAGTCTACTTTCCGATTTGCAGATGCTGTTTAACCAACTGCCCCGGGCTGTACCTCCCGTACGACCGTAGCCAGTTCCTCAATCTCTCTTTGGGTGTATGGGGTCTGGTTGATGCGGCCCTCGTCCGCGGGCAGGTAGTTTTCAGGCTTGCGATAGCGGTTGAGTACGTAGCGGGGCACTTTGGGCAATTCACGCGCCATTGTCAGCAGATCGTCGCGGCTGAATTGGGGAATCACGGTGGTGCGTACTTCAAAATCCGCGTGAGCATTGATCAGCAGGCCGATCGTATCCAACACCTTGCCGGCGTCCGCGCCCGTGCCGCAGATTTCCGGATACTGGCGGAAAGGCGCCTTGTAATCCACCGCGAAATAATCGCACAGACCTGCATCCAGTACTTGGTGGACGATCGCGGGGCGGGAACCGTTGGTATCCAGTTTTACCGGATAGCCCAACGCCTTGATTTTCGCAAGGAACGGCATCAGATCCTTTTGCAGCGTGGGCTCCCCACCGGTGACCACTACCCCGTCCAACATCCCGACGCGCTTTTGCAGGAAGGCGAGCACTTCTTCTTCGCGGAGGGTTTCCGGCGCGTTTTGGATGAGCGGACGGTTGTGGCAGTAAAAGCAGTCATAGTTGCACAGGGGCACGAACACTACGCAGGCGACCCGGCCGGGATAATCCACAAAGGAGTTTTTCACCATGCCTGCGATTTTCATCCGTTTCTTACTCCCCGACGACGAACTTCTTGCGCTGGGCGTATTCCTCGCGCTTGCCGGTGTTATAGTTCTGTACCGGGCGCAGGTAGCCCACCACGCGGCTCCAGACCTCCGTGTTCCCGCCGCACGTGGGGCACTCGAAGTGTTCGCCCGCGATGTAGCCGTGATCGTTGCAGATGGAGAAGGTTGGCGTGATGGAGATGTAGGGAAGCTTGTAGCGCTGGAACACCTTCTGGATCAGATGTTTGGTGATTTTAATATCCTTAATCTCCTCGCCCAGGTACAGGTGCAGCACGGTGCCGCCCGTGTAGAGGGATTGCAGCTCGTCCTGCAAATCGAGGGTTTCGAAGATATCGTCGGTAAAGTTGACGGGGAGCTGCGTGGAGTTGGTGTAATAGGGCACGTCGTTGCCGGCGGTCAGAATATCCGCGAAGCGTTCCTTATCCTTTTTGGCGAGACGGTAACTGGTGCCTTCCGCCGGGCTTGCCTCCAGGTTATAGCAGTGGCCGGTGGCATCCTGAATTTCCTTGATCACATCGCGCATATGTTCAAGCGTCCGGATGGCGAAGGCTTGTCCATTCTCAGTAGTGATGTCGTGATCCAGGCCCAGGAGATTGGTGCAGGCCTCGTTCATGCCGATCAGGCCGATGGTGCTGAAGTGGTTGAACCAATAGAAGCCGGTACGTTCCCTCACGTCCTTCAGGTACTCGGCGGAGTAGGGGTAGAGGCCCTTGTGCGTCTGCTCCTCAATCACCTTGCGCTTGATTTCCAGGCTCTTTTTGGCGGTGCTCATCCGCTCGTCCAGGAGGCTGATGAACTGGGCCTCGTTCTTGGCCAGGTAGGCGATCCGGGGCAGGTTGATGGTCACCACGCCTATGGAACCCGTGAGCGGGTTGGAGCCGAACAGGCCGCCGCCGCGTTTGCGCAATTCCGAGGTGTTGAGCCTCAGGCGGCAGCACATGGACAGCGCATCCTCCGGGTTGAGATCGGAGTTAACGTAATTAGAGAAATAGGGGATGCCGTATTTGCTGGTGATCTCCATAAACTTGTCGGTCACGGGGCTGTTCCAGTCGAACTCCTTGGTGATGTTGATGGTGGGAATCGGGAAGGTGAACACGCGGCCTTTGGCGTCGCCCTCCATCATCACGTCGCAGAACGCCATGTTGAGAACATCCATCTCTGCGCGGAAATCACCGTAGGTTTCCGGCATCAGCTGGCCGCCGATAATTACATTCTGATCCCGCAGCGTGCTCGGAGGCACGATGTCGAACGTCAGGTTGCTGAACGGGCACTGGAAACCCACGCGCGTGGGGACGTTCAGGTTGAAAATAAACTCCTGCAGCGCCTGCTTGACCGATTTATAGTCCAGTTCGTCGTAACGGATGAAGGGGGCGCAGAACGTATCGAAGGAAGACCAGGCCTGTGCTCCGGCACTTTCGCCCTGGGTGGTGAAGGTAGAGTTGACAATCTGCCCCAGCATCGTGCGCAGATGCTTGGGCGGCTTGCTTTCCACCTTGCCGGGCACGCCGCCGAAACCCTTGGTGAGAA
The DNA here is from genome assembly GCA_021371895.1 of Eubacteriales bacterium. Taxonomy (GTDB): domain Bacteria; phylum Bacillota; class Clostridia; order Christensenellales; family Aristaeellaceae; genus CAXXOK01. Next base: position 11,409 of record JAJFVI010000284.1, read on the forward strand.
TCTGGCGCAGATCCCAGCCGGCGCAGTAGGGGCCGAAGAAACCCAGGTCGTGGATGTGGATCTCGCCGCTCATGTGCGCGCTGCGAATCTCCTCGGGGTAGATCTCGTGGAGCCAGTAGTTTTTGGTAAACACTTCGCGCACGTAGTTGTTCAGCCCGTTGATGGACTTCTGCGTGTTCGCGTTTTCGTTGATGCGCCAATCCTGATCGTTGAGGTATTCCGAGAACATGTTGATCGTCGCGCCGATGAGCGCGTTGCTTTCGCGTGCGGAACGCCGCTTTTCGCGATAGAGGATGTAGGCCTTCGCCGTCTTGGCGTGGCCTTCCTCGATCAGCACCTTTTCCACGATGTCCTGAATGCCCTCGACCTCCGCGATACCGTCGGGGTAGCGCGCCTCGGCCATGGCGACTACTTCGTCGGCCAGACGCTGGGAGGTTTCGAAATCGTCGCCGCCTACGGCGCTGGCTGCTTTAAAAATAGCCAGCGAAATCTTCTCCTTTTGGAAAGGCACATACGTACGATCCCGCTTGACGATCAGGTTAATCATGTCGATCCCTACTTTCCGATATTTTTCAGGCCTCTTAATTTTGCAAAGGCCATTTCTAAGATACCACTATATATAGTTGGTGAACCATGAACCGTGCAATAGATATTGTAGTTCATATCGTTTTACTTGTCAACAGCTTTTCAATATTTTCTTATGTTACATACGTAACCGAATGGAAATGTGAAACCCTTATACGAAGCTGATGAAACCGCCGCAAGGAAAAACCAATCCTAAAACCCGCACGCCCAAGCGGATGGGAAGCGGAGCGAGGAGAAGACGGCTGTTCCCGAAATGTTCTCCGAAAGCCGGTATTCTAAAGTTTTCCGCTTGATTGCCACATCAAACACACAACACGAGTCTCTTTGGCTCCCGTCCACAAGCGAAACGCAAGCGGGTTATTTTTCGGCAGGGTTTACGGCGCTCATTCGATTCTGTTATACTGGACAAACATAATAAACATCTGTTTTCGGAGGCAAAGGCATGGAAAGCTATGAAAAAGCGATGCAGGCTATGGAAGCGCTGTTTGCGCGGGATTGTCAGTTTGCGCTGGCGACCGCGAAGCAGAACACCCCTTCGGTGCGTTACGTGGATACCTACTGGGATAGGGATTGCTTTTATATCGTCACTTACGGCAAAAGCCGCAAGGCGCTGGAAATTGCCGAAAACACAAACGTGTCGCTGTGCAACAGCCGACTCTCTACTTTCACGGGAAAAGCGTACAACATCGGGCATCCGTTGAAACCCGAGAATCGGGAGATTCGGCAGAAGCTTACCGAAGTATTCAAGGCATGGTATTTCAGGCATAACAACGAAGCGGACGAGGCCATGTGCTACCTGCGTATCGTGCCCGAAAGCGGCTTTTTCCACAGGGACGAGACCGGCTTCCAGATCGATTTTCTGCAACGGACGGCAACGGAGTTCCCCTTTGCGTTCGAGACGATACTCACGGAGGAATAAGGGACAAAATGCAAAAAACAATGACGGGAACCCTGATTAAAGAAAGTTTGGCGAATGATCTCGTACTGGATCTGGTGAAAATCGAAAAGGTGGAGGTTTGGAAGGCTGAAAACCATGCACCCGACCAGCCGAAATACTGGACTGCGATTATATTCTCTACCGATGCGGATCGTTTTTTACCGGAGCTTTCTCATTGCCTGAAAGAAAAATGGTATGTGGACCTGAACAGCCCATCGGAGAAGATAATCGTTTTTGCCCATAAAGTAATCCGTTATCGGCTCGGCGACCCATCCGGCAGGCAGCAAGCGATAGGCTACTGCCGCGAAATCGGTATCCCTGAATCCCAGATCGATTGGAGCGAATAACGCCCGCGCCGTTTCGGCCTTCCCTCGCGCGATGCTAATCTGTAAGGCTATTGAAAATGAATGCCCTGTTGATACAAGAAACCCCGCTGCAAACAACAACGCTCCGCCAGCCTGTAATGCCGGTGGAGCGTTGTTTATTTGCTTATTGCTTGTTTGCGCTTTCGACGTTAGAACTCCGGCATATCGTCGCCTTTATGCGCAGTTTCGCAGTAAAAACAGCGATAGATACCCTTTTCGGGGTCGGCCAGCACGAAAACGTGCTCTATCTCCTGTTCGATCTGGGTGATGCAGCGCGGGTTTTTGCAGCGGATCACGTTTACCACGCGCGTGGGCAGGGCGAGATGCTTTTTTTCCACCAGTTTATCGTCCCGAATGATGTTCACGGTCACGTCCGGGTCGATGTAGCCCAGAATATCCAGATCGATAGGAATCAGATCGTCGATCTTGATGATGTCCTTGCGCCCCATGCGCCGGGATTTCGCGTTTTTAATGATGGCAACGCTGCAATCCAGCTTATCCAGGCGCAGGTAGCGGTAGATCGCCATGGCTTTGCCCGCCTGGATATGGTCGATCACGTAGCCGTTCTGAATGCCGTCGATATTCATACGTTCGCCTCCAGTAGCTTCAGGATCAGGGCTTCGCGCATGTACTTGCCATAGAGCACCTGCTTAAAGTAGCAGGCGCGGGGATCATCGTCTACGGCGTGGCTGATCTCGTTGACGCGGGGTAGGGGATGTAGGATAGTCAGGTCCCGGCGGGCGAGTTTGAGCTTTTCAGGGTCGAGGATGTAGCTGTCTTTCAAACGCACGTAATCAGCCTCGTTGAAGAAGCGCTCACGCTGCACGCGCGTCATGTACAGAATATCCAGCGTGCTGATCACGTCTTCCAGCCGCCGCACTTCCGTAAACGACACACCTGCCTTGCGCATGTTTTCCCGAAGGTATTCCGGGATGCACAGCTCCTGCGGCGATATAAGCGCGAAGCGCACGCCCGGGTAGCGGCTTGTGGCGTTCATCAGGCTGTGCACCGTGCGGCCGAATTGCAGATCGCCGCACATGCCCAGCGTCAGCCCGTCCAATCGACCCTTCTCGCGGCGGATGGTCAGCAGGTCGGCCAGCGTTTGGGTGGGGTGGTTGTGGCCGCCGTCGCCCGCGTTGATGATGGGTACGGGGGAGTAGCGCGCGGCTACGGTAGGCGCGCCCTCCTTGGGGTGGCGCATCGCGATGATATCGGCGTAGCAGGCTACCACGCGCACCGTATCGCTGACGCTTTCGCCTTTGGAGGCCGAGGAGCTGCTCGCCTCCGAAAAACCCAGCACCGTTCCGCCCAGTTCTGCCATCGCCGCCTCGAAGCTGAGCCGTGTGCGGGTGCTGGGCTCGTAAAACAGGGTCGCCAGTTTTTTACGATCCATCGCGTGCGCGTAGTCCCCGGGATGGGCGATAATCTCGTCAGCAGTATCCATCAGCCATTCCAGATCCGCGATGCTCCAGTCGGTTACGTCCAGCATGTGGCGCATGGTTCTTTATCCTCCCTGTGTGATGTTCTTTCGTGCTTAAAAAGCCGGTTTCTGGGTCTTATCGGGCGGCCATGACCATCCAACTTTCATCGGCGGGGTCGTCGCGAAAGCGCAGCAGGGCTTCCTGCTGGGCGGGGTTGATGTAGCCGATTTCCACCGCTACCTGCGAAAGCGCGTCCAGGTTGGACAGGCTAACATTTTTTACGTTGGCTTCGGCAAGCTTCGCCACGCCTTTTTGCATGCCGTAAGTGAAGATGCTTACGATGCCCAGCACCTCCGCGCCGGCGGCACGCAGCACCTCCACCACCTCGATCACGCTGCCGCCTGTGGAGATAAGGTCTTCCACCACGACCACCTTCTGCCCCGGCAGCAGCTTTCCCTCAATCTGGTTGCCGCGGCCATGGTCTTTGGAGCCGGAGCGCACATAGCCCATAGGCAGGTGCATCAGGTGCGCGACGATGGCTGCGTGGGCGATGCCCGCGGTGCTGGTGCCCATGAGCACCTCGCAGGCGGGGTATTCCGTTTGGATGGTCTGCATCAGCGCCGTTTCGACACGGGTACGCACCTCCGGCGCGGTGAGGGTGAGGCGGTTATCGCAGTAGATGGGGCTTTTAATGCCGCTGGCCCATGTGAAGGGTTCCTGCGGCCGCAGAAATACAGCCTGAATGGAAAGCAGGTCTTTGGCGATTTGTTGTTGCAGCGATGTGCTCATATCGTTTCCTTTCCACGAAGGCGTGTGCCTCCGCGTGCGTATTGGCAGAGGTTTCAGCTCAGGAATTCCTTAACGCAGCGGCGGTAGGTGGCTACGGGATCGACGGCCCGCGTTATGGGGCGGCCGACGACGATAAAGTCGCTGCCTCCTTCCCGCGCTATGGCGGGGGTGGTGACCCGCGCCTGATCGTCCGCGGCGGTATCGGCAAAGCGGATGCCGGGCGTAACGGTGAGGAAGGCTTGCCCGCACGTTTGCTTGACCGCTGCGGCTTCCAGCGGGGAGCATACAACGCCGTCCAATCCTGCAAGCTGAGCGTTCTGCGCGTAACGCAGCACCGTTTCGGGCATCGTGGCGTGTATCAGCAGTTCCTTTTGCATCGCTTCCTCGCTGGTGGAGGTGAGTTGCGTCACTGCGATCAACAGCGGGCGCGTGCCGTCCGGCCGGGTGAGACCCTCCAGCGCGGCTTTCATCATTTCCGTGGTGCCTGCGGCGTGCAGGTTCACCATGTCCACGTCCAGCGCGCTGAGGATTCGCATGGCGCTTTTGACGGTGTTGGGAATGTCGTGCAGCTTCAGATCCAGAAAAATCTTGTGCCCGCGCGCCTTAATTTCCCTTACGATCTGGGGTCCCTCGGCATAATACAGCTCCATGCCGATTTTCACGAACGGCTTTTCCTCCGGGAACCGATCCAGAAAAGCATACGCATCCTGCGCCGTGGGGAAGTCCAGCGCGACGATCACGTCGCCTTTACGAGTTACCGTCATTTCCACGCACCTCCGATGATTTGTTGCAGGGATTGGATACCGTAGCGTTCCATCATCCGGGGAAGATCGTCGATGATTTCCTTGCAGGCGAACGGATTCACCAGATTCGCGGCGCCTACCTGTACTGCGGTTGCGCCGGCGAGCATCATTTCGATCACGTCCTCGGCGCAGGAGACGCCCCCCATGCCGATGACGGGGATACGCACGGCCTGTGCCACCTGATATACCATCCGCAGCGCCACCGGGAAAATCGCCGGGCCGGAAAGGCCCCCGGTTCGGTTAGCCAGCACAGGCTTGCGTGTTTTCAGGTCGATGCGCATGCCCAGCAGCGTGTTAATCAGGCTCAAACCGTCCGCGCCCGCGGCTTCGCAGGCTTTGGCGATGGCAACGATGTCCGTCACGTTTGGGCTCAGCTTGATATAAACGGGCTTTTTAGTGACCGCCTTTAGCGCGCGGGTGACCGCCGCGGCGTTTTCCGGGGAGGTGCCAAACGCCATGCCCCCCCCGTGGACGTTGGGGCAGCTTACGTTGATTTCCAGCCAGCCGATTTGCGGCTGTTGATCCAGCAGCGACGCGACTTGCGTGTACTCGTCGATGGAAAAACCGTTGACGTTCGCTATAACGGGTTTATGGAAGAAAGTTGCAAGCTCCGGAAGCTCATGTTCAATCACGTGGTGTACGCCTGGATTTTGCAACCCTACGGCGTTGAGCATTCCGCACGCGCATTCCGCGATGCGCGGGGTGGGGTTGCCGAAACGGGGTTCCCGCGTGGTGCCTTTGAAAACGAACGTGCCCAGCACGTTAATATCGTAATATTCTTTGATTTCCTGCCCGAAGCCGAAGGTGCCGCTGGCGGGAATCACGGGGTTGTCCAGCGTAATGCCGGAGAGGACGACGCTTGTATCTACCATGCGAGTTCCTCCCTGCTAAAAACCGGCCCATCCTTGCAGACGCGCCTACTGCCAAAGCGGGTCATCACGGAGCAGCCCATGCACGCCCCAAACCCGCAGCCCATGCGCTCCTCAAGGCTGAACTGACCGTCCACGCCGAGGCGCTCCATCAGCCGGTATGCTGCTTTAAGCATCGGATCCGGCCCGCAGGCGTACACGTAGTCGAATGTGCCCGCGAGCGCTTCGGCCGCGTCAGTGGCGAAGCCGCGTACGCAGGCGCTGCCGTCCGCCGTGGCGACCAGCGTTTGGATGCCCAACGCCTCAAACTCCTGCTTTAGTATAATCTCATTTTCGCACTTGAAACCCAGCACCGCCATGGGCGTTTTACCCGCCGCCAGCAGGCGCTTGGCTAACCCGTACAGCGGCGGCGTGCCTACCCCGCCGCCGATCAGCAGAGGCGCTTTGCTCAGGCGGACGTTTTCCGCTTCCGCCATATCAAAACCGTTGCCAAGCCCAACGAGCAAATCCAGCTCCGTTCCGGCGGGCATTTGGCTCATGGCGTCTGTGCCGTGGCCGACGGTCTTGTACACCAACATCAGGCTGCCGTCCTGCGCAGGGGTCCAATCGTACAGCGAAAGGGGGCGGCGCAGGTAAAAACCCGGCAGCTGCACCTGCACGAACTGACCGGGGCGTGCCAGCGCGCGCGTGTCGCCCGAGAGCGACATGCGATAGACGCTTAAGTTCAGCGGGGCGTTCTGCGTTACGGTCATTCGCATGGGGACACCCTCTCTTGGTTGTTCCAGTTCATTTCGAGTCGATGGTGGAGACGCAGATGGTGATCTCCTCCAGCACGTTGAGCAGCACCCGCACCGTATCTAATGCTGTAAAGATGGTTACGTTGTTTTCCACGGCGCAGCGGCGGATCATCGCGCCGTCGGTTTCATGGCTGTCGCCCCAGGGCGTGCGGGTGTTGATGACGTAGTTTACGTGTCCCTGCCGCAGGGAATCGAGGATTTCCTCGCTTCCTTCGCTCAGCTTGCGCCGCTCGCGGGTGCGGATGCCGTTTTCCTTCAGGAAATCGGCGGTACCGTGCGTGGCCTCGATGTTGAAGCCAAGGTTGTAAAAGCGCTGGATCAGCGGCAGCGCCTCGGCCTTGTCCTGATCGGCGATGGTGACGAAGATGGTGCCGTAATTGCTCACGTTCATCCCGCTGGATTGCATGGCCTTGTACAAGGCGCGGTTCAAGTTATCGTCGTAGCCGATGGCTTCGCCGGTGGATTTCATTTCCGGGCTTAAGTAGGCGTCCATGCCGCGCAGCTTGCTGAAGCTGAAGGCCGGCACCTTGACGTACCAGCGCTTCTTTTCCGGCGCGAGCACAGCCGTAATGCCTTGCTCCCGCAGGCTGTGCCCCAGCATGACGCGCGTGCCGATGTCCGCCAGCGGCACGCCGGTGGCCTTGCTTAAAAACGGTACGGTGCGGCTGGAGCGCGGGTTGACCTCGATCACGAAGACGTTGTTATGCCGGTCTACGATGAACTGGATGTTGTACAGCCCGATAATCCCGATGCCCCGGCCCAGCCGCACCGTGTAATCCACGATGGTCTGGCGTACCTGCTCGTCGACGCTGAAGGTGGGGTAGACGCTGATGGAATCCCCGCTGTGGATGCCGGTGCGCTCCACATGCTCCATGATGCCGGGGATGTAGACGTTTACGCCGTCACACACGGCGTCGGTCTCCAATTCCTTGCCGAAAATGTACTTATCCACCAGCACAGGCTCATCTTCATCCAGCAGCACCGCGGTGTGCAGGTAGTGGCGCAAAGCCTTCTCGTCGTTGACGATCTGCATAGCGCGGCCGCCCAGCACGTAGCTGGGGCGCACGAGCACCGGATAGCCGATGCGTGCGGCCGCCGCGACTCCGGCCTCGATGTCGGTCACGGCCTGGCCTTCGGGCTGGGGGATGTCCAGCGTTTTCATAATCTTTTCAAACGAGTCGCGGTTTTCAGCGCGGTTGATCGCCGTAACGTCGGTGCCGATCAGCTTGACCCCCATCAGGTGCAGGCGCTCCGCTAAATTGATGGCCGTCTGTCCCCCCAGGGTTACGATGACGCCCTCGGGCTTTTCCAGCGCGAGGATGTTCATCACGTCCTCCAGCGCGAGGGGCTCAAAGTAGAGCTTATCGCTGGTGGTGTAATCGGTGGAGACGGTCTCGGGGTTGTTGTTGATAATAATAGCCTCGTATCCCGCGTCCCGAATAGTCCAGATGGCGTGTACGGTGGAGTAGTCGAACTCCACTCCCTGCCCGATGCGGATGGGCCCGGAACCCAGCACGACGATCTTCTTTTTCTCCGATACGATGGATTCGTTTTCTTCCTCGTAGGTGGAGTAAAAGTAGGGCACATAGCTGTCAAACTCGCTGGCGCAGGTGTCGATCATCTTATACACGGGCATGAGGTTCAGCTTTTCGCGCAGGTGGAAGATATCCCGCTCGTTTTGCCCCCAGAGAACCCCGATGTATTTATCGCTGATGCCCATGCGCTTGGCGGCCCGGAGCATGTCGGGGTCGTCTTTCCCGGCCTTGAGTGG
>JAJFVI010000321.1 GCA_021371895.1 Eubacteriales bacterium
TACAAGCCTTCCCGAATTTTAACGTAAACCGCCTTTTCATCGTATGGGTTGTCCTTCCACGCTTCCTCGTTTTCGGGCGTGGAAGGCGGGAGGCGGTCGATCATTTTCGGGTCGAAGGTCGCGCGGACATAATTGGGATGATAGTAGCAATGGACAATGGAGAAATCCGGGCTGTAATGCCAGTGGATCCGTTTTCCGACCAAATCGGCCGTGTATCCATGGCGCTTCCGGGGCGGTTCGCAGTCGGGCAGGTCGATAGCGCCGAAATCATAATCGCTGTCGCACATGGTGGGATAGCGTTCGTTAAAGCCGGTGTAGGTGTTGACGACCGTTACCAGGTTCGTTTGCAGGTCGATAATCAGGGTCACGTTGTTGCGGGGCTTGGAACCCTTGATTTCGAAGTTGACGAAATAAGCCAATTCCGCGCCCTTGGCGCATTGATAGGGCTCGCAGCAGGTTTTACCGCCCTGTGTGAACTCGATCATCGTGTCGTTGAGGAACTTCACCAGAAGTTCTCCTGTGCGATCCATCAGAAGATGGAAGCATTTCCCACTCAGTTCGAAATTGAGGTGTGGGCGGTAGGTGCTGATGCCTTCGAATACCGGCTTTTTGTTCTCGGTGCCGTAATAGCCGTCCTTATTGGCCGTCTTTTCCGATACGGCCGTAAAGCGCTTGCCGATAAAGTTGCCCTCTTCGATCTCGTCCAGCATCGCCACGGCATAATCGGCGTAGCTCAGGTAGCTTTCCTTGTCGCTGTTGAAAATCATAACGTCGTTACCCAGTTTATACTTGCCGGTGCGCGGCCCGTTGACGTCGAACGTGGCGGCGGGGGAGAAGTACGTCCACTTCGCGCCGCTCTTTTTGAGCTCCTCAAAGGCGGCCTTCATGTTCGCGGGCACGGCCTGCCACTCTTTAGGAATGCTTTCAAACACCAGGTGGCTGCGCGACCTGTCCGTATACAGGCTGGCGGCTCCGCCTACGACCATCAGGCGAACGTCGGGGAGCTGCGCCATCAGATCGGTCAGATATTTCAGCGAAGTTTGATGTGCTTGCGCGCTTTCCGGGTCGAAAGCCGTGCCGAACGCGTCCACCACGACGTCGAAGCCCTTGAGGTCGTCCAGGGTCAGATCGAATAGGTCCTTCTCGATGACGTGAAGCCCTTTCCCTTCCACCTTGGCTTTGTTGCGCACAATGGCGGTGACCTCGTGCCTGCGTTGTTTCGCCTCCAGAGCGATGAGACTTCCGGCTTTGCCGGATGCGCCGATGATGCCGATTTTCATACCGATACCTCCTCGATTGATTGGTTATGCTGACAGGCTTGAGCCTTTGTTACCGGGTTTGGGCGGGGATCAGGCGGTTCGCCAACGCCAGGAATACCGACGCGCCCCACGACGTGAGCGGCGCGCCGATCTGGTTGAGCGAATAGTCGTTGAGGAGTTTTTTGTCTGCGGGATCTACGCGGAAGGGGCTGACCCCCAGCACGAGCCCGTGAATCAGCAGGGCGTTGAGGAAACGTACGGCGATGGTCTTTGCGGCTTCCGTTTCCCCTGCGTCGTACAGGCCGGTGATGATCTGGAAATTGACGGGGGAAAGCACGGGGCCGCGCGTGAAGGAGTTCATGGTGAAGTGCGGGCTGTTCATGTTTTCCGACGCCACGCCGAAATCCGTCAGAAACTGCGTCTCGTCCAGCACGCGCCGCTTGAGCTTTTGCAGTATCGGCCCGGACAGGCGTTTACCCAGCACCAGCGGCTGCACATGCGCGGCGCTGCCGCTTTTCACCAGTTCGCCGGTGCGAACGACCTTGGCCAGGAATTCCTCGCCGTCCCAAAGCGTTTCGGTAAGGTAACGCAGCGTCCGGTCGGACGCTTCCGCCCAGCGCTCCGCCTCCTGCGGCTTGTGCAAACGTTGTGCCAACCGGCTCAGCGCATCGTCCAGCGCCACCATATAGGCCAGCAGATCCGGCGATTGGAGCGGAAGTCCGGCATAAAAGATGGAGGCCTCGTCATAGCCGGATTCGTCCGGATGGTAATAGGCGGGGAAGCCCGTTCCAGCGTGGTCATGGTGCGTAAACCACCAGTCGCGGTAAGCGGACAGTTTATCGTACATGGTTTGATAGTCGAATTCGGTCAGGGCCGCCGTATCGAAGTTCTCCAGAATATGGCACACAGCGACGCCAAAGAGCGGCGGCTTAGTGGAAACCCAGATCTCCTGGTTTGCGTCGCCGATAGTATCCGGGAGCCCGCCCCAGGCGTCCTGACAGCTGAAGAAGGCGAGCAGCTGCGCCCACGCCCGTTTCACGTCGCTGCGCATCGCCATTGCCGCGTAGCATTGCTGCCATCCCGCGGCGCGGACGATGAGCAGCTTGTGCATGAAAATGACCGTTTCTTGCAGGCTGCCCCGCGGGCCCATCTGCGACATCCACACCACCCACGCGCAGCGGCGCGCCGCCAATGCGTAGATCGGGTTTGCCTCGGGGTAGACCTTCAGGAAAGTTTCAAACGACGCTCGCGTTTCCGCCTCCGCCTCCTCAAAGCGGCGGTATGCCGGGTAGGGCAGCCCGCTGGACTCATATTCGTGAATCGCCAGTTCCGCCGCGCTATCCTCCCCCGGGGTAAGCGTGATCGTGAGCGGGAAAGGTCTCACCTCTCGGAAGTTCCAGCTCGCGGTGGTGGCGAACTCGCCGGAGATTCCCTTGAAAAGCAGCTTGCCTATAAAGTTGAGGCCGATTTCCAGCTCATCAGCCGCGCGGACGTCCGCCCCCTCGTGCATTTCGGGCTCGTAAAAGATGCGGAGGGATACGCCGCGCACGCGCACGCGCAGCACCTGCGCGCCGTCGTAGGTGAATGCCGCCGTTCCGGCACCCGCTGAAACGGTCAGCCGGGCCTCATCCGCCTCATACAGAAAGGGCAGTTCCTTATCGCCCTCCATCAGCGCGATTCGCATCAGATTCGGCCGTGTATGCACGACGGCCTCGCAACGGCAGTGTGTCAGGTACAGCTGATTGTCCAAAGGGTTCTGGTACACGGAGAGAAACGCGCCCGCGCGGGAAAACGGAATCTGCCGGAGGTCGAACGGACGGTTGGTTCCAAACAGGATCATAACGCCCGCCCTCCTTCCTCCTCGTGATACAGCATGTTGCCCAAGATCAGAAACACGACCGCGCCCCAGGAGCCGAAAGTCCCCGGCGGCATCCGCCGCTTCCCGTCAGGCATCGGGAACACCGGTCTTGCACCGGTCGGCTTCGGGTTGCTCTGCGGCGAGCCAAAGACGACGGTCTGCGGGCCGACTTCCAGTGATTTTTCGCACCAGTTGCGCGCGTTGGCCAGCGCGACCTCTTTTTGTCCGGCGTCGTACAACCCGACCGTCATCATCAGCTGCACGGGCGCCAGGAGGAGCCCCAGCATGAAGGAACCATACGTTACGTCGTACAGTTCGCTCGCCTTGCTTTCCGACGCGAAGCCGAACGGCGTAAAAAACGTGTCGGGCCGGGAAACCGCTTTGCCGATTTTTTCAGCGATCTCACGGGGCAGCCGTTTGCCCAGAATAATGGGCTGGTAAACGGCGATGCTTTCCACATCGACCACTTCACGCGTATCCTCTTTGAAGCAGATAAATTTCTCGCCGTTCCAGAAGGTTTGGATCATCAGCTTCAGCATGGTTTCAGACCTGCGCATCCACGCAGCCGCCTCGTCCGTTTTGCCAAGCCGGCCCGCAAGCTTCGCGCAGCCCTCCGTGAGCAGGATCAGAAACGCGGCCGCATCGGGGGTGGACACGGGCATGCCTTTAGAGAAAATCGAGGAATCGTCCCAGCCGGATTCATCCCCGTGGACATAGGAAACCAGTCCGTCCCGATCCCGGTCACGGAAGGCCATCCAATACTCGGCCCAGCGGCAGAAGGGCTCATACAACTTTCGGCAATGCGCCTCGGTCAGGGTTTCGATCCCCACGCGATCCAGAATGTAGCTCAGCGCAAACCCCTGAAAAGCGGGCTTGGGCGCAAGCATCGTCACGAATTTATCACTGGCGCTGTCGGGAAGCATGCCGTACGCGTCCTGAAAGGTAAACATGGCATACAGCAGATCGACCGCCAGCTCCAAATCCTGCCACAGGGCCATCGCGTGATAGCTCTGGTGCCACGCCATCGCCCGCATCAGCGGGCCCATGCGCAGAAAGTAGATCGTGGGCACTTTCAGGATCGTCTGCGGAGCCAGATAACAGATCCAGATCACATAGATCGCAAAGAGGCGGATGTGGGCGTAACGCTCGGATACCGGCTCATATTTTTGGCACCACGCATCGAAATCAGCGCACACGTCCCGCACACACCGATTAAAATCACCGATGAGTTCCGGTTTCTCCACCAGGGTGAGGCCGAACTGAACGTAACCGAATACGTTCCCTTCCCCGTCGGGCGTCCATCGCACCTCCGTGGTTTCGGGCCTGATCTCCAACACGTTCCATTTCCCGTTATGCGTTTGCGTGCCTTTACGCGTTTCAAACAGGAAAGCGCCGATTTTGGGGTAGGCGGCGTATACGCTTCCGTCGCAGCGATCCATAAACTGCTCGTGAGGCTCAAACTCCATCCGAAAGCGTACACCCAGTCCGCCAACGCCGCGTATCAGCAGCCGATCGCATCCGTCAAAGCAGATCTCTATCCGCCCGGCCTCCGCCATGACGGTTAAAAGCTCCGGACGCGCGATATAGGCGTAATCCACTGGTTCGCCGTTCACAGTCGGTTCCAGCGCGATGAGCCTGTGACGGGAAGAACCGTCGGAGGAGGCGTAGGTATAAGCGATATAGAAAACCTTTCTTGCGTCGTCTTCGTCGCTGCAAAAGTCGTTGACGATCATCAGCCTGGACAATCTTCTGCTGAACGGCACTTCACGAAGATCAAGGTTATCAATCGAATACTTCAAATCTGTTCCTCCCCCTATTCAATTCTTCTGCTTTCATTGTAGCGCCCATTGCCCTAAATATCACAAAGGATTTTCAGTCATCCCATATACAATATTGCTTTTTAGGGTTCCGTTTTCAAAGGCTCGGCCTGAGCCAGGCTTTCCGCATCCGAAAGGGAGCGGATATGGCGAAACAGCGACAGGGACAGCAGCACCGCGATGACCGTCGTGAGAATATCGGCGATGGGCTGGGCGAACGCGAATCCGTATAAGCCAAAGATTTTGGGAAGCGTAAGCACCAGCGGGACGTACAGCAGGCATTGCCGGCCCAGCGTAATGATCATCGCGCTGACCGATTTGCCCAAAGCCTGGAACGTAACCATCAGCGTCAGCTGAAGGCCTACGAAGGGCATGGCGGTGCAAAGCGCGTGCAGTAAAAGCGTGCCCGCCTCCACCGTGGGCGTGTTGTCAATGAAAAAGCGCATGATCTTATCGCCAACCGTCAGGAAGATGACGGCGAAAAAGCAGGCGAGAACCGTGGACATAATCGCCGTGACTTTGATACCGCTTTTCAGCCTCTGGTAGTTCTTCGCACCGTAATTGTAGCCTGCAAAAGGCTGGTAGCCCGTCGTGAGACCCAGCAGCAGCATCAGGCACAGGGTGCCCACGCGCATATACACCCCGACGCCCGCCACCATAATATCGCCGAAACTCGCTGCGATGTTATTGTTCAATATGGATGCCGCACTCATCACGATCTGCGACAGGGCGGCGGGGCCGCCGATCTTGAGCGTCTCGGCGTAAATGGCTCTGGATGGCTTACAATACTTGATCGATATGGAGAGAATCGATTTTTTACGAAGGTAGAAGCTGATGTAATACAGTACCGAGCAACTTGCGCCGATGATGGTCGCCCACGCCGCGCCGGCAGCTTTCATGTTCAGCGTGAGAATGAAAATCGGATCCAAAACCATGTTGAGGCCCAGGCCGATCGCCATGCCGATGGTCGCCTGCACGGTCGCGCCTTCGCTGCGCAGCTGCCCGCCCAGCGCGACAACCATCACCATGGGAATCGCAAACAGAGAAATGATCGAAAAATAGTCGTTGGCCGCGTCATACGTCGCGGGGCTGGTACCGATCAGCGCCATGAGCGACGGTCGAAAAACAAGGAGCAGCAGGGTCATCACGGCGCCGAGGATCAGCGTGGTATAAAAGGAAACGGCGTTTGTCCGTTTGGCTTCCGGAAACATTTTTGCGCCCAGCTGTCTGGAGATCAGGCTTGCCGCGCCGACGGCGAAAATATTGCCAATTCCCTGGATGACGAAAAATAATGGCATCACCAGAGAGATACCGGCAACCAGATAGGGGTCCCTCGTTTGACCAATGAAATAGGTGTCGGTCATGTTATAGATCATCTGAACCACCATGCCCAGCATGGTAGGCAGCGCCAGTTGGAGAATGCTTTTCGTCACCGGGCCTTTTTCCATCATTTCCAGTTTATCTTTCATCACGCCCAGCCTCCGTATCCGTTTCGTTGGTCTCTATCCAAAATATGGCAGAAAGAAAGCTTTTTCAGCCATGAAAAGCTTCGAAATTGAATGCCGTTCCTCCGTATCTTGCGGCGGATGCAAAGCATTGCCCTGGTTCCACAAACAGGATGCACTGCGTGGGATAAATGGGGAGCCCGCCGTTACGAAGCGGGCTCCCGGGCATTCCCCTCCATAGGGTGAGAAGATGGTACTGTCGGGTTAAATTGGTTTTATTGCGCCAGGAAGGCCTTCAGTTGCAGTTTGCAGGCATCCAGCAGCTGTTCGATGCCGGCCTGTTTCAGCAGACCGATGTATTCGTCCAGCTTCGCATTGGTATTGTCTCCGAACACGCCCAGGTCAAAGGAGGCCGCCCATTCCTGGCTCAGCGCATTGATATTGGCGGAAACGTCCTCCAGGCCGGTGTTATCAAACGTGAAGCCGTCCACCGGGAAATGAGCGGGGTCGATGTTTGCCGCGTCGTACTCAGCGCGGATGGCGGCAACCTCGGGGACAATGCCACCCGGAGTGGGGTTCAGTTGGCTGCGCAGGCACCAGGCCCAACCGCTCCACGGATACAGATCGGCACTGGGGCCTTCGGAATGGGTCCCGTCGGCATTGAGGACGTAATGGTCGCCTTCGATACCACCCTGCAGGAGGTTGTCGATCAGCGGATCGTTCTTCATCACGTCGATTGCCAGCGCGGCACGCTCGGGATTCTTGCAAAACGAGGTGATTGCGAGCGCATCGTAGTTGTAGGGGGAGACGCGCGTGTTGGCAGTGGCCGGCATGATGTTGCAGTATTCCGCATCAATGCTCTGTTTGGCCAGCTTGACAATATCTTCGTTCGCTGCTTTATACATGCAGATGTCGGAAGCGCTCTTGCCGTCTTTGAACAGATCGCTGATGTGCGTTACGTTCGTAATCGCGTTGGACGGCCACACGCCGTGTTTTGACCAATCGGCCATCCGCAGGCAGTACGCGCGGTACTCGTCGGAAAGCGTGGAAACGAAGATGTCGTCGGGGTTGAATTCCGCGTTGTCGGCATCCCATACGACCGTGTTGTCCACCATCTGCCAGTTGTTGGGGCCGTTGAGGAAGGTGATGGTCATCGGGCAGGTCGGGTTGGCGTACATCGGGAAAATGCCGGTGTCTTTCTCGCCGTCCGCAACCGCGTAGAGGTATTGTTGGAATGTGTCGATGCTGTCGATCGCGGGAATGTTGTACTTTTCGCGCAGCGACTTAAGTACGACCACGCCGTATGCTTGCTCGTAATCCGATTCGTTGCGGGGGATCTGGAAGAGCTTGCCCTTATACATGGCTTGCTTCCAGCTGATCGCCGTCTGCGATTTCATCGTCTCGGGCATCCATTGATTCAGGAAATCCCAGGACAGCTCCATGAAAGCGCCGTTGTCAGCCTGTGTGGCGAATGGGCCGATGTAGGGGTGCGTCATGATGATGTCGCAGTCCGTTCCGCCCGCCAGAACCAGGGGATACTTGGTTTGGAAGTCGGACAGGGGAATAACGGGGACTTCGATGGTCGTGTTGATGAGCTGTTTCATGCGCTGGTTCACCAGATCGATCACCTTTTGCTGATCCTCGCCTTCCGTGCCAACCACGTAAAAGACGAGATGCACGGGTTCCGAAGTGTCAAAACTCGACCAGGGGTTGTTTTCCGGCGCAACAGCCGCGCTCATGTCCGTGTCCGCCGTCGCTACCGTAATCACACGCCCATCCGGAGCGGTGACCGAAAGCGCGGTGTCCTCCGCCAGGGCGCCGAACGTGGGCAACAGCGCGACCAGCATCAAGAGTGCCAATCCCAGTGACAGAAACCGTTTCATATGGAATCCTCCCTTATGAATATTCAAGGCATACCAGCCTTGTATTACCCTTTAACAGCTCCGATCGTCAAGCCCTTGATAAAGTAGCGCTGGATGAACGGATACAGGAGAATGATGGGCCCTGTGGTAATGATGGTCATCGCCATCTTCAGCGTTTCCTGCGGCAGGTTTTGCGAGAGCCTGCTTACGTCCATGCCGGCGTTGACCAGGTTTTTCATGGCCTGGATGCTATTGAGCATCTCCTGCAGGAAATACTGAAGGCTCTTGTATTCGTCTTTGGTGACGAACAGCAGGGAGTTGTACCAGTCGTTCCAGTAGGCCAGCGCCGAGAATAGCCCGAGCGTAGCCAGCAGCGGAGTGCTCAGCGGTAAAATCAGCTGGAAGAAGATACGAAGGTCGTTTGCACCATCTATTTTGGCGGACTCCGTAATCTCGTACGGAATACCTTTCATGTAGTTCTTGGCGATAATCATGTACCACACCGAGAACATCAGCGGGAGCACCAGCGCCAAAAAGTTGTTTTTAAATCCCAGGTATCTCGTACAGAGGATGTACCACGGCACCAGACCGCCGTTGAAGAGCGTCGTGAAGAAAAAGAACAGGGAAAACTTGTTGCGAGGCTTAAAATCGGGGCGCTGCAGCACATAGCCCGTCATGGTCGAAAGCAGAACGGAGCAGATCGTGCCGATCGCCGTGGCGCAGACCGTATTGCGATACGCCCAGAGGATCTTCTGCGGGTTGCGGAAAGCCAGATCGTAAGCCTGCGTGGAAAACTCACGGATGAAGAATGTATACCCGGTTTTCATCAGCGATGTCTCGGTCGTGAACGAAGTAATCAATACCAGCGCAAACGGCAAAACACACATCAGGCCGAAGAGCGTAACGAGCGTGTAGGAGATGATATTGAAAATAACGCGATCAGGCTCATGGATTTTTCTTCCCACGCGCATGAGGTTGTTTTGTGTATGCATCGAACGATCCCCTCTCTAAAACAGCGAGTATTCGGGCTGCACTTTTTTAATGATGCCGTTCACCGTCATAATGGTTACAAAGCACAGGACGGACTGGTAGAACCCGGCGGCGCTCGCCATGCCCAGGTCGCTCGTGGACGCCAGCGCACGGTAAACGAACAGGTCCAAAATATCCGTCTTGGGAAGCAACAGCGCATTGTTGCCGACCATTTGGTAGAACAGCCCGAAATCGCCGCGGAACACCTGCCCCAACGCCAACAGGAACATGATGATGATCGTCGGTTTCAATCCCGGCAGGGTGATGTGGCGGATACGCTGCCAGAGGTTGGCGCCGTCGATTGAAGCCGCCTCATACAATTCCTGGCTGATGCCGGTGATGGATGCCAGATAGACGATGGAACCATAGCCGGTCGTTTTCCATAGCTGGACCAGCACCAGCAGCACCGGCCACGGATCCGCGCTCATATACAGGTTGATGCGCGAAATACCGAATACATCCAGAACACGGTTGACCATACCATACTCATAGCCCAGCATTGCTTGAATCATCGCCGCGACCACGACCCAAGAGATAAAGTACGGCAGAAAGATGAAGGATTGGAACGTTCGCTTGAATCTGCGAAGGCGGATTTCGTTAATCATCACGGCGAAACCGACCTGCACAACGATCCCCAGGGAAATAAACGCCAGGTTGTACATCAGCGTGTTGCGCGTCAGGAACCAGAGCTTATTGGAGCTGAACAGGAATTTAAAATTTTTCAGCCCGACCCAATCGCTGCCGAAAATTCCCTTGACATAATTGTATTTTTTGAACGCGATCACTATGCCGCCCATCGGCAGATAGAAGAAAATAACGGCGTATAGGATGGCGGGGATCAACATCAAATACAAATACCGATTATTATAGGCATGTCTGAGATTGCGGTTGATACCGGGTTGGGACGGCCCGAGAGCTTTTCCAATCACGGCTATTCCTCCTGTTACTATATATTTGCCCCCGTGTTCATGGCAGCCAGCCAAAGGCGGGGACATCTCGTTGCCTAAGCTGTTAGAATGAGAGCGCAATGGTCTGACCTTCACCTCCAAGGGCTATTACGTCCGTCTTGAAGTCAGT
>JAJFVI010000338.1 GCA_021371895.1 Eubacteriales bacterium
GGAAACCGAAAGACAACTGATGAGCGTCATTCCCCGAAAAAACTGGCGCGATGCGCATCATTGGCTGATTTTTCATGGCCGCCGCGTTTGCCACGCACGCAAGCCGGATTGCGCCGCGTGCGCACTAAAGCCAGACTGCCGTTATATGCAGCCCCAGAAGCGCAAGCAAGCGGCTGTGACGGCTGCGAAAGGCACGGACGCGCGCGAAACATCAAATGTATAAACAAGCCTAATCGACAGACGGAGGAACCTATGGCATCATTTGTGGATCGGGTCCAAATCACCGCCAAGGCAGGCAACGGCGGGAACGGATGCGTATCCTTCCATCGAGAGAAATTTGTGCAAAACGGCGGGCCGGACGGCGGCGACGGCGGCAAGGGCGGCGATGTGGTGATTGTGGCCGACCCCAATATGCACACGCTGCTGGATTTTCGATTTATCAGCAAATACTTCGCCGAAAACGGCGTCGACGGCAGCGCCGCCCGCTGCCATGGTAAAAACGGCGAAGATATGGTGATCAGAGTTCCGGTGGGTACGGTGTTCCTGCGGGATGCGGACGATTCCGTCATCGCGGATATGCATGAACCGGGGCAGCGCAGGGTATTGCTCTACGGCGGTCGGGGCGGCCACGGCAACGCGCGCTTCGCCACACCCACGCGGCAGGCGCCCAACTTCGCCAAGCCGGGCTTCAAAGAGGAACCGGAAGTGTTGCGGTTGGAGTTGAAAACGATCGCGGACGTAGGATTAGTGGGATTTCCCAACGTGGGTAAGAGCACCATCCTCGCGGCGCTGACCGCAGCCAGGCCGAAAATCGCCAACTATCACTTTACCACGCTTGCCCCCAATCTCGGCATCGTAAAGCGTTACGATACGGATTTCGTGCTGGCGGATATACCGGGCCTGATGGAAGGCGCCAGTGAGGGCGTCGGCCTCGGTCACGATTTTCTCCGGCACGTGGAGCGTACCCGGCTGCTGTGGCACGTGGTGGACGCGTCAGGCAGCGAGGACCGCGATCCTTTGGAGGATTTTGCTATCATTAACCGGGAGCTGGACGCTTATGGCGAAAGCACGTCCAAGCTGCAGCTGGTAGTGCTCAACAAATGCGACCTGATTGCGGAGGAAAGCGAAAAGCAGCGGCTGATTGAGGCGTTCAGCGCCATGGGTTATGAAGCTTTCGCAGTCAGCGCAGCCACCCTGACCGGATTTGAGGAACTGCTGAGTGAAACGGTGAAACGCTTGGCCGAACTCCCGCCTCCGACGATCTTTGCCGAAACGGCAGCCGAGCCTGTTATACCCAACGCGCCCTTCATCATCCGGCGCGAAGGTGAAATATTCGTGGTGGAAGGCGTGGCGATGGAGCGCCTCATCGACAGCGTAAACTTCGGCGACGATGAAAGCCTGAACTGGTTCCACAGAATGCTGCGCGACCGCGGTGTGATCGAAGCGCTGCGCGAGGCGGGCGCACAAGAGGGCAGTACCGTACGTATTGACGACATGGAATTCGATTTTATTGATTAATAGCGGGGTGAAAGCAATGACAAGCAAGCAACGCGCCAAACTGCGTTCGTTGGCCAATACGCTGGATACGATCCTGTACGTGGGTAAGGAGGGTGTGACAAGCGCGACCGTCAAGGAAGCGTACGATGCCCTGGAAGCGCGCGAGCTGATTAAATGCGCGGTACAGAAGGGATGCGAGCTCACGGCCCGGCAGGCTGCGGATCTCCTGTGCGAGCGCACACATGCCGAAGCTGTGCAGTGCATTGGCAGGCGGTTTGTGCTATACCGTGAGAGCAACGAGAACAAACGCATAACGCTGGACTGAAAATTTCGCTTGCGAGAGGGGGCGGCAACGTGGCGGAGCCTGTGCTGGAAGCACTTCGCGCCATGCGGCCGCCTTTTGCGCCGTATGAGGCCGATCTGCATCAGTTGATCGCGCGCCGGTTGAGCGAGTGCGGCTATGCCTACCAACATGAAGCGTCGCTTGCCGCGGGATGCCGTATTGATTATCTGGTAGGCGATGTGGGAATTGAGATCAAAAAAGGAAAGCCGCGTCCGGCGGAGCTTTTGCGGCAGCTGACGCGCTACGCACAGTGCGACGGCATTCAAAGCCTGATCGTGCTTACCTGGCGTAGCGTCAAACTACCGGAGAAGCTGTTGGGCAAACCCGTGCGTACCCTGACGCTTTCGCAGCTTTGGGGGGTGAGCCTCCCGTGAGCGAACCCGACGGTCTGCCCTCGTACCTCGCCATAGACGCCTCTGGCGACCCTGCCCAGCGCAGTTATGGCACGCTGAGCTACAACCAGCGGCGCAACTGCTGGGTCGTGAAAGCAGACCCCAGCGTAACGGAGTTCTGTAAGCGCCTGTTCCCCGGCACGGCGACCGACCGGCGGGGTGAGGCGCGCTTTACGGCGCACCGGCGGATCATCGGTGACCTGAATTGGCTCATGATGCGCTATCCGCTGACCGTCCGACCCCGGGACGCGGCCCGTTGGCAGGAAGCGCTTCACCAGGCGCGGGAGTACGTGCGTGTGCGGCAGGCCGCCCAGCAGGCGCCGCAGCGGATTTCTCCATCCGCGCAGGTCTTTACCGGACAATTGACCACGTTCCAGCAGGAGGGCCTCGCCTTTTTATTGCGAACTGACCGCTGCCTGCTGGCGGACGAAATGGGTCTGGGCAAAACCGTGCAGACGCTGGCGATGTTCGCGCAGTTGGACGCCTACCCTGCGCTGATCGTCGCGCCGGCGCACCTGATGCGCAACTGGCAAAGCGAAATCATGCGCTTTCTGCGAAGGCGGGACGGGCGAGCGCCCAGCGTGCATATCATTAAAGGGCTGACGCCCTACGCGCTTCCGGAAGCGGATTTATACCTGTTGCATT
>JAJFVI010000015.1 GCA_021371895.1 Eubacteriales bacterium
CGACACGGACAATCCGTACATTCAGAACGCCGCGTTTTCCTTCGACAACGCGCTTGTTTCCATGGCGCTTCTGTCCGACGGAAGAGTCAAGGAGGCGGGCGAAATTGCCGATGCGTTTGTCTACGCGGTGCAACACGACCGGCAGGGCGTTACCCGTGTGCGAAATGCCTACGCGGCGGGCAACATTGCCTCGCTGCCCGGATGGGAAAGCGGCGCGCGCCTGCCCGGCTGGTATGCGTTTGACGACAAGGGCAAAGGCACGTGGTATGAGGATCAATACCAGGTTGGCAGCAACGTGGGCAACACCTCGTATGTCGCCCTCGCGCTGCTGCAGTTCTATCGGGTCGCGCCGGACGACGTCTACCGGGACACCGCGCAGGCGCTCATGGACTGGGTCATCGACAACTGCTCCGACGACACGGACGGCTTTACCGGCGGCTTCGACGGCTGGGCGGAGGGAAAGAAACCCGTAGTAACCAAATTCACTTATAAGTCTATTGAGCACAACATAGACGCCTACGCCGCGTTTTCGCAGCTCTACAAGCTCACCGATGAACCGCGTTATCAGGAAGCCGCGGACAGCGCGCTTCGGTTCATCCAGTCCATGTACGATCCAACGGATCAGGCGTTTTATACCGGCACCACGAACGATGGCGTAACGCCCAGCAAGGATAACATCGTTCTCGATGCGCAGGTCTGGTCGGCATTGGCGCTCGGCGAAAAGTTCCAGCCTTATGCAGGCGCGCTCTCGCATGTCGCGGCCATGCGCATGATCGGCGCGGGATACCCCTTCTGCCAGAGCAACGCAAACGGCGGTTGGTGGGCGGAGGGTACAGCCTTTACCGCCCTGATGCTCCGCCAGCGCGGGGAAGACGGAGTAGCAATTGGAGCGTTGAACGCGCTGCTTGACATTCAGTTGGAAAACGGCCTGTTTCCCGCCGCTACAGTGGACAACCTCAGCACGGGCTTCAACCTCTTTACGGGTGATCCATGGGAATATGGCACCGCGCCGCACATTGCGCCAACCGCCTGGTTCATCCTCGCGGTGAACAACTTTAACCCATACTCCTTTGAATAAGTCGTATCCTTTCGCAGAAATCGAAAGCACCAAAAAGCCCCTCTGCGCGAGGGGCATTCTCTTGCACTTATGCCGTTTTATTTTGCAGTAACGCGCGAACAACCAGAAACAGAATCAACAACCAAAGCAGCACGATGGGAATTGCGTAGTACCAGCGTTTGGGCTTTCCGTCCTTCCAGAGCCCTTCCGCCTCCACGCGGCAGGAAGCAAGCACCTCCGCCGGAATGAGCCGGATGGTCAGCGCGACCAGCGCAGGCAGTAGAATCAGGTCGTCCAGATACCCCAGGACGGGAATGAAGTCCGGAATCAAATCGATGGGCGAAAGCGCATAGCCAATGGTCAGCGCCGCGAGCACCTTGGCCGTCCAGGGCGTTTCCTTGCGCTTGAGCGCCAGAAACACGGCGGGAAGATCCGTTTTCAGTTGTTTGGCACGTGCTTTTAAATCCATCTCAGCGGTATCCTTCCGTAGAACGCTTTCTTCAGTATACCACGTCG
>JAJFVI010000048.1 GCA_021371895.1 Eubacteriales bacterium
TTCCAAGTACTCATGGACAGCTATTAGTCGTAAGGGAAGCATTAGAATTGATGTAAAGACAAGCATTGACAAACAATCTCAAGCGATTTGGAGAGTGATTGTTGAGCGAGAGTTTGATGAGATTATATGGTGGGGAAGCACAATAGACCATATCAACAACAATCCTTTAGATAATCGAAAAGCAAATTTACACGTATTCAGCACAGCAATCCTCAATTCTACGAACATCTCTAGCAAATTCACAGCGGATGGAATGCAGTACATTCACAAACAAGGAAACGCAGGGTATAAGTTTCACTGTAATCTTGGAGGAAAGACATATTACAAGAATTTCGGAAAAAGACTATATGGGTCAATGTCTGCTGCATTAGTTGCTGCGAAGGAGTATAGTGAATTCTGGATTAGAGAAGAACGGCCTAGAATCATTCAATCCCTTGTGAAAAAAACACGAGATGTAGAATTCGAACGCGGGTTAAGGGAGAAACTAAACATTGGTGAAATGGAGGAGATTATGTCTATCTTGTCAAAATATGGGATGGCGAAGCAAAATGAATAATGACAGGAACCAGGGGTTAAAAAAAGCCGAGGGAGCAACTTGCGCTGTATGCCAGTGAAAAAGCCATAAACTATATGCTCCCAATATCTAGTCAGAGAACCAAAATGTATTCTTCGTGTTATATCAAATTAAACAATAAGTATGAAGGAGGATTTATCAATGACTTCCGGAGCAAAAAAAATTATATCAATGGTGCTAATAATAACGCTCGTGCTTGGCACTGCTTCTGCCGCTGCCACAAACGAAGCGACGACCGATTATGATCATGCTAAAGAAGCATACACCTATTTGAACAGTCTTTCGGGTTCATGCATGACACTTGGCGACGCTCTGTACAATGCATATGCATTACAAACACTTAGAACAAGCTACCAGTACTTTGATTCAAAAGGCAAAGCCTATCCGTACATTGTGGCATTGACACAAGGGTGTGATATTAATGATGACCCAAAGAATGATGAACTTATGTATGTATATGGATTGTCCGAGCAATACAATCCCTCCGCAAGCGGATACACCATCGCTGGATCACTTGCTGCATGCGGTATAGTTGAAAAGGCTCTTGCATATACACCCAACGAATGTGTTCGGGTTATATGGGAAATATTCAATAATCGCGGCGAAATTGAAAACATTTTGAATGGACTGGAACTGGCGAAAGACAGTATTAAGTCAACGAGTAGTAGCTACGAATATTATGAGCAGCTCAAAATGTATTACTCAACATTAAATAACTATTATAACTTCCTTGTTGACCCAAATGGATCGTTGGTTGACTTTGCTGATACGATTAAAAAATACAACGAGAAAATCGAACAATACGAAGAGGTATTGTGGTTTGAGTTTATATAACACTCGAAAGCAAAGAACAGTGTTGTAGACAAGCGAATCGATACACCCCTCGTAAGTGTGTATACGCCTGATTCAGAGGCTTAATATTGCATCAATATACAATAATGCGGTGCAACAAGTAGAGAACGAGTGTTTGTATTAACCGAAGCGTCATTAGACACGTAAAACCGCCTGAATAAAGACCTTCAGGCGGTTTTCATTTTCCCAAAATTGCACACATAAGACATATAACGCATATATAGCACATAAGTGATATGCAAAATGGTATGCAAAAAGGCCCCCGCTTTCGCAGGGGCCGTCCTTAATCCTTCTTTTCGGGTTGTAATGCGTCTTTCACACCGGCGATCAGCTGCTGCAGGTCGAGCTCCTGCCATTTGGCTTGCACGGCCACCTGCACCTGCTCGCTGTCAATATCCCATCCCACGCTTTGCAGATACGCCAACGCCAGTTTTAATTTTTCCTGTCCGTTATATCGTCCCAGGGTCGCTTCCGCATATTCAACCGCCACCTGCGCCGCGCTCAGCAGGTTATGCTGCTTTAACCAGGGCACGGCCACTTCTTTCAGCCAGGGGATGATGTAGGTCTTAACCGCCCACGTGGCCAAGGCGCCTACGGCCGTCAACACGCCGCACAGCACCCATACCATCACCTGCGTAACGATCTCCGTGGTGTTGATCGCCGTCTCAGCGTAGGCCGTTCCGCAGAACAGCACCAGCCCCAGCAATGTCAGCAGCAGAATGGAAAGAATCTTTTTCATGGGATGCCTCCTTTTTCTTTGTGTCCGTTTTGGATGCTCATTTTTCCGGAAGTTTTGTGTCGGGCGGCGGTGCTTTACGGTCAAACAGTTTGACAACGCAGGTCATCATTAGTTCCCCACCAAATACGATATCGGTGTAATACAGTTCGGCAGATACATCAACGCCGAAGCACTTTGCGACGAACGCAGCGGCATGGAATACCGACAGATAGGCGATACAGTACGCGACAATGGTTTTCAGGTAACGGTTAGCGCCGGGCATGTTGCTCCCCCCTCGGCGGATTATCCGGCAGTTCGATGATATCCTTTTCAAAATCATCCGCAAGGTGATTTAAACCTCTTGCACGATACCGCGCGTGCATGGCCACAAGGCGGCATTTGTCTGCCTGTGGGCAGTACCCTTGTTGTACAAAGCAGTCATGCTCACGGGTTAGTGTGTTCCACAGGAGCAGCGCGGTATCTTCCTGCATCCCCCTGATAGGTTTTGATACCTTGGTATGGATTGAAACGATTATTGCGAGCAAGCCGACAAGCCATATAAACTGCTCCCCATACTTTGTGACAAACACTGGTATGTCCATGTCGTACAGTCCTTTCGTTTTAGCCTTGCGTTTCCTGCCGCGTCGTGGCCAGCGTCCCCCACGTCGCTTTGCCAACGTCCCCATCGACTTCCAGCCCATAATCGGACTGGAATTGCTTCACAGTAGCCTCGGTCAGCTCCCCAAAATCGCCGTCAACGCCAATGGAATAACCGAGGTCGGATAGCCACGTCTGCAACCTGCGCACAGCCCCGCCCTTGCTGCCGAGATGCACACGATAGAAACCCGACGTGTCCACAGACGCTGCGCTTGCAGCGACCTCCTGCGTCGAAGAATCGGTGCTGTCCGTGACGAGCACGGTGCTTTGATCGTTAGAAAGTCCGTAATCCACCCACGGGAGCAGCCCGATCTGGTTCCATCCGCCGTTGATGCTCTTGCCGGCGAAGTTGCTCTCGACCACCTGGCCCCGGCTAGCACTCGCGGCGATGCTGGTGTACTTACCCCACACCAGGCCCATGTGGCTTGCATCGCCATTCTCGTCTTTGTACTTGTCGTTATGCCCGGCTGTCCAGATAAACGGCGCCGCGCCACCGGGAATGCAACCAAACGCTTTGATGCATTCAGCTGGTGTGCCGCGCCATACGCACCTGCGCCAGTGCGCATTGCTCCCAGCAAGGCCGCATTCCGCCTTTGGCACGCCCGCCTGGATCAAGCAGTATTCCACCAGGCCCTGGCAGTCCATGCCGGCAAGGCTCATGCCGTTCGCTACGTAGGGGATTGTGGTTTGTTTGGCATAGGTCAGCAGTTCTTTCCCCGCGGCAATCAGCGCCGCATTGGTGATTTTCGTAGCCATTCTCATTTCCTCCAATCAAAAGGCGAGCCTTTTGGCTCGCCTCTCTTTAACTTTTCATGACGTTTTTTTACAAATCGGCCTTGAATACTACACCCGCAAGCGATACCCCTGTAAGATAGCCATATATCCGAACCTCACCTGAGGCCATCACCCGCACATCCGCAACATTTCCTGCTCCTGCCGATCCTGCAAAGGCTTTGTACCACATTTCGCTGATGTTGGGGCGGTATCCGGCTGGCAGTGTAAATACGGTTACGCCTGAAGTGGCCACGGTAAGAATACCCCGCATGAATACCGTTCCGTCCGCATCCTTGCGAACTGATACCGGCGTACTGGCTGTTGCCCCGTTTTGCATATCCGGATAGAAGCGGTTTTCCGTCAACACAAGCTTTTGCCGCATCACGATCATGGTATTGGTGATGGTGGTTGCGGCTGCGGTCACGTTGATCTGCGCGTCCAGCAGTCCTCCGGATGGCACGCTCGGGATCGTTGGGGTGGCCGCTGCCGTGCCTGCCAGGTAGCTCACTACGCCTGCGCTGCTGATGTATACGATGTCGATGCGCGGGTTAGTCGCGTCCGCCGCGGTTACTGCCAGCGCCGCGTTGGCCGTCGGCGCCTGCCGTGTACCGTCTGCTTTGTAAAGCACACCGCTGGCCACGTTTACCGTCATGTTGGGGGTGCTTTGTGCGGCCACGGCCAGCCCGGATATGATGCCGTATCCGGCCTTTTCCACGATGGCCAGCGCGGCAGCTACATTCGCCGCTCCCGCGGTTTGCAGCGCGGCCTCCACGTTGTCGGTCGGAAAGTATGCGCCGGCGTCAGCGATCGGCAGCTGGCTGGCCGTGGTAATGGCTGCGCCTGCCGCTCCGCGCCAGTTGTTATCGTATACCCATAGCGCAGTCGCGGCATTGCCTCCAGCGGTGCAGCGATAGACACGGGTCTTTTCGGCGTCCGTCGCGCCCTTGTAGATATACAGATCATCCACCATTGCATACGTAATGCCGGTGGCATAGGCCGTGGGCGTTGTGCTGGTTCCGGTGATTGCCTCTCCGCTCCACGTTTTGGGCGGGCGCGGGAATCCCATTGCTATGTTGATATGCCCGTCCCCCGGATCAGGCGTCGCGGAGGCGGTGGGCACGCTGCTGTCGGCGAGCATTTCGGCTTCAGCCGTGATGCCCGTGATTGCGGCGGTTTTGTTTTCCATGTTGCTGATCTGCGCCAGCAAGGCGTCGATCGACGGGATGGTGTTGCCGGGGTCAACGATAACATCGGTAATACCATCACGCACTGTCGTATACCGGTTTAGCACCGTCAGGGTTTCTCCGGTTTTTGCCAAATGCACCTGAATTTCGATTTTTTCCGTTATCGCGCTTGCCTCGACTGGCATAGCGGCGCTGACCACATTGTCCGTTTTATTCATTTCCGCATGGACGGTTTCACCGTCGCTGCGCATCGTATACAGCTCCGCAACCGTGTCCGTCAGATCGGCCACCGCACCGTTATCCAGCAGCGTAACGGAAATAACATGGCTTCCGCCGTCGCCTTTTACGATGTCGAAACCCAGCATTTCCTGTTTCACCGGGGATTGGATGTCTACCGTAAATTCGTGATTAACGATCATATTATCCCCTCCGTCTTGCGATTTGCTTTACTTTGCCAAGCAGCGATACCACGGGTTCACCCAGCGTCAGCGAAACCTGCGCATCTTTCCCCGGTTCATACGTCAGCGTTGCCTCCGCGATCCGCGCATCCATGCTCACGCCCCAGCGCACGTTCATCACCGTTACAATGTCGCCCAGCCCAAAATCAATGCCGTACTGTTGGCCTGCTTTGGGGTTGAGCGTCACGGTGTACGTGTGCTCCGCCGCCGCCTTGGCAATTTCGTTGCGAACGATCTGTTTGCAGGCGGCATACATGGCCTGCGCCTTTTCCTGCGTTGTTCCGGTGGTCGGCACGGTCACATCCGATACGGTCATGCCGATTTCAGCGCGGTTCATTCCGCTCCCGCCGTGTACATCGGCCGGGGCGTTGACGTAATAGTCGTTCCCGCTCATGGCGTCGATCAGCAGCTTGTCGCCCGCCAGCAGTTCATCCAGATATCCGTTTGTGGCGTAGCCTGCCGTTTTTAAGCCCTCGATGCTATGCGTGTAGGTTTGCCTGAGGATGTTTCCCAACCGTTCGTCGAAAATCACGTGCGGGTTTACATCCTGCGAGCGGCTGCGATCTGTCCCCTTGTAGAGTTCCAGCCACAGCGACCACGTGTCGGATACTTCGGTATAGTACGCGCCTGTCACCCGCGCCCCGCAGCCCTCGATTTTGCACAGGGAAAGAAACGTGTCCAGCACATTGGCCAGCATTTCCGGCTGGAAGGAGATTGCGGCAGACGCTTCGGTGTCAAACGCCGGCTCTTTCCAGTGTAAATCCGGGAATCGGCGGTCACCGTAAGCGTCCGGGAGTAAATCTCCGTTGCTGTCGGGTATCCAATCGTCGATCCCCGCGTTATAATGATCCAGCAATATGGGCTGATTGTGCAGCAGCGCCTTGATCTGGGTCACTGGTTTGCTTTCTGTAAGAGCGGAATAGGTCACCACACGCAATCCCAGCAGGGACACCAGCGATTTAGCGGTTACCTGGAGAATCTCAACGCCCGTGTCGTCCTCGTCAATCACAACCGTTACGATGCGGTAGGGTTCGTCTTTCCCGGCAATCGCAATCAGATTCCCGCATTTTAGCAGGTCGTAGGCGGCTTCGCTGAACGGCAGCACAAGCGACAGTTCGTTCACGCCATAGTAAATAGGTTTGATGATCAGCGTGCTGTAATATCCCACTATTCCCAGTGGATAGGGCCCGTATTCTACGGGATAGTCGCCGTTGTAATCGGGGATATAGTTCACCGGGTGCGGATATTCAAATACAATCAGGCGCGGGGCCTGCGCTTCCGACGCGGTGGAGCTTGCTGTGCGCACCGTGTCGCTTTCTGTGCTCCAGTCGCTGTCATACGCGCTTCCCAGCGCCCCGTGTGTTTTGATCCTGTATTTGCGGTAATAGCGCAGGATCGCGGAAATGTCCACCAGCGTGCTCCCGCTTGTGGTTGTGAGGGCGACGGATTTGAGCGCCGTCCAGGCTCCCCAGGTAACGCCGTCTGCCGATTCCGCATATTGGATTTCATACGCTTCAATCGCGTTTCCCGCGCCCGGTATGGCGTTAGCCCAGCTGAGCGTCGGCTTGCGCGCGGTAGTCTTGGCCGACAGCGTGAGGATTGTCGGGGCGGAACAGTAGACGCTGGTGGTGGTGATCTCTACGATGTTAGAATAGCCGCTATCGTAGCCGCTGTGTGCGCCAACCGTAATTGCCTTGAATTGATAGCTGTCCCCTACGTTCGCAGGGATCGCAATGCCGCTCACGCTGAAACTGGGGCTGGTTGTCGTTACGGTTTGCAGATAGCCAAAACTTTCCCCATCATCGGTCGATCGGTAAATCTTATACCCCGCAATGGCGTTGTTTGTGCCCGCCACGGCATCGCTTCCGGACAGCGTTCCGGTGTTCCCCACGGCCGGGTTTGCGTCGTTCACGGCAAGCGTCGGCGCGCCGCAGGAGGTCACGACGGTATAATTGATCGTTACATATTGCACAGATTTTACGAAAATCCGTGCGTCCGAGCAGTAAAGCAGAATGCCCGTGATGGTGTTGCACTGTGCGGCGGTCATGCCCGGTATGGCAAATCCGACCGTTGCGCCCGTGTAGTTGCTGGAATCCAGCTTGACGTTCTGCGTTTTGCTGGCATATCCGCCAGAATAAAGCACCTTTACGGTCACGGAATAGGTTACCGCATAGGCGGTTGTGCTCAAAAACACATCGGCGTAGATACTGTCGATGGCATCCTGTACGGCGCTGCCTCCGGAAACGGCAATTTCCGGGGAGGTATTCAGCCCTATGCCGCTGGCAATATTGGCGCTTGCGTATGTCGTGCTGGCCACCCCGGTTCACCTCACTTTCCCAAATAAAGCGGTGTATAACGTACTTTGACGGTAAAATCGGCTTCGTCCCCGTGCGCGTCCCAGGCTAATACATTGTTGCCCGGATACAGCAGCGGAAAAACCGTATCTGTAAAGTCGATCCGCTCCAGCGCATTTACGGCGTTGAGCGTGATGGTGACGCCTGTCTGGCTGATGGCCAGCAGCAGCACGTCCCCGGTCATCAGGGTTACGCCTCCGCCGGCGCGGAAGGTGATTGTCTGCACGGTGCTCCCATTGGTGTTTGTGAAACTGTCCATGTCGATGGCGTCGGCTCCGGCAGTGATTTCAATTTCCAACCCACAGGCGCGGCTGCCGTCGTAGTAGATCGTTGTGCCGCCCGTGGCGATGGTCTTTTCCTTTTCCGCGGATGCTCTCCAGTTGGGGTTGGGCGCCAGCAGCGTCAGGCTGAATTCTGTCCAGCGCGCCTTTTCCCGCTTTGTGAATTTCGGCGCGGCTTCCGGGTATACGTTGATCTCCCGAATTTTGCTCCCCTCGTGGCGCAGCACGCCTGCGTAGAAGGGGCTGAAAACCGCCTGCAACTCGCGCATCAGGTCTTCGCGGTCTCCGCGCCCCGTGTCGATGATTTTCCCGTTGATCACAATCGCGCGTTCGTCCAAAACGTATCCCGTGACAATCGTTCCATCCCCGCCTACCACTTTATCCCGGTAGTATGTCGCGTTCACGTCGCTCATGCCGGTTACGTCGTTGAGGATGTTTACGCGGAACCGGGATCCGGTGGAAAGCTCCACCGAATCCCCCCGGGAGTTGGTGTATACCAGCCGATCAAACATATCTATAATTTGGCCAGATTTACGGCTGATGCCGGATTTGGTGGTACCATCCAAGTGGGAATATTAACGGCAGCCATGAATGTTTTGTCGTTTATTGGCGGTTTGCTTTTTGTAAAAATATTTAAATTGTGCGGACGGTTTTTACCATTTGTAAGCTTGCTGCTAATTGTATTGGGCTTTTTCATGATGAGTATTTCGCAAAATTTTACGATGGTTTTATTAGCTGTGTCTGCTTTGGGCATTGGACTGGGACTCATGTTCCCATTCTTTTTCGCCACTATGTCGATCATCGCACCCAAGAAAACCGTAGATACTTCAATGTCATTGATTTCTTGTGCGATGTATTTAGGAATATACCTATCCTCATTGTTTCTTGAGTGGATAGAGCTGTTGACTAACGCTGTTGATCGCACAACCTTCTCAGTTACAGGGTTATTATTTGTTGCAATTGCCATTGTGGTTCTTTTGCTTACAATCACAAGCAAAAGGTATAAGCATTGGTACGCGGTGTCATTCCAGATGGAATCGCCGGAGGATAATTGACCGAGAACGCTGGTAGGAATTGACCCACTTAAGAAAGGCCGCTACCATGGTCAGAAAATAGACGTGGAAGCAGGACAATGGTAAGGAGTGGGATGATTCTCATGATACGCGAAGAAGCGCAAAACGGGAAAAGCGCCTATGCCATCGGGAAGCAACTCGGGATCTCCAAGAACACAGCCCGCAAGTATATCGAACGCCGGGAAGTTTGCTCGGCAACAAATAAAGTTCTGGGATGAGGCCGAAAGTCTTCCTAAAAACCAATGATGTCTCTTGACGCTCACGGTGGTTGATGTCAAACTATTCTCCTTGATGTCAAACGATTCTATCAGGGGGTGTGCATTGCATCATTCCATGGTAGATTTGCCACGTTGAACCCCTTGAAATAAGGCGTTTCGAGGGGTTTTTGCTTTTTTAGAGTATACCATATAATCCCATATTATCACCGTTATTTTCACTATTCGACGCTATTTTCACCATCGTGATGGTCAAAACGGTGGTCAAATTCATTATTCGCAGTCAAAAATATCAGTCGCGAAATCATTCAGTATTTCCCCAATTTAGTGGCGTTATCTGCGTATCTTCTGTTTACACTACCACGCAGTATCAGCGCCGGGGCGTATATATGCTGTGTGCGGCTCTTGTTGTGCGACTCCTCAATAGCGGTAATCAGGCTTTCCGCCATCTCGCGACCCATTTCCTCCGCAGGCACATGCACGGTGGAAAGCGGTACTTCAAGCACATTGCAAAAGGGTACATTGTCGCAGCCGATGACGCTGATATCCTGCGGGATGCTTAGGCCGTACTGGTGTGCGCTGCGGTAGAGGGCGAAGGCCATTTCATCGTTGAAGGAGAAGATGGCTGTAGTCTTTTGCCCTAAAAGATAGCTCAGAGCAGGTTCCGCCCCAGCGGTGGAGTAATCGCCGTAATACACCAGCTTTGGATCGTAGGCGATGCTGCCTTCCTCCAGCGCGTCACGGTAGCCGCGTAGGCGCTGCTCACTCACGCGGTAATTGGCAGGGCCGCTCACACAGCCGATCACTTGGTGCCCACACTCAATCAAGTGTCGGGTGGCCAAGTAGCCTGCCTGATAAAAATCGAATATTACATCCATGCCCGCGCAGGTGAGACCCACATCTTCGTTGCAGATAATGGGTACGCCCGCGTTGTTGAGAAACTCCCGTATACGGTAAAAGCTTTCGTCCGGATCCAAAAAAATCGGATGCGCGTACAGGATTCCCTCTACGCCTGAACCGTTGAGCTCGCTGGAGATGCGGCCAATGTCCGCAGTTTTATCGTCCAGCACATGGCAGATGAGCGTGTAGCCGTGGCTCTGCAACACTTCCTCGATCGCCATAAATAGCTGGGCGATGTGCGTGTTGCGCAGGTCGCTCATTAGCACGCCCACAAGTTTGGTGTGGTGTGTGGCAAGGCTCACCGCCGCGCGATTGGGTGTGTATTGCAACCGAGCGGCGGTTTCAAGGATGCGTGTGGTGGTCTCGGCAGATACGCGTCCCTTTTTCCCTGCAAGCGCCAGCGATACCGTTGCCGTGGAGACGCAGCATTCCAAAGCGATGTCCTTAATGGTGGCATTCATATGAAAAACCCTCTCTGTTTCGTTATGGTGAGTATAAAGTGAGCTGTGGTTTCCGTCAATGTTTTCGGAGCGCACATAAGTTATGCGATTAACTATTGATAAGTATTCGCGTCTTAAATCATATCTCCTGCCGCCTTGAAAATTTTCAGATTATGCGAATCTTATGTTGATTTTTACATATGAAGGTGCTATAATCGCCTTATCTTACATTTTGGAGAAGGAACAATGCTGTAAAACGATGATATTTTGATTAGTTAAACGGTTAACTTATGCATTCGTTTTATCCTAGGAGAGGAGGTCCGATATGGCCAAGAACGACGTGATTGTGGAGCTGAAAAACATCCGCAAGGAATTCCCAGGCGTGGTGGCGCTTAACCACGTAAACCTGACGCTGCGTGCTGGCCGTGTGCATGCATTGGTTGGTGAAAACGGTGCGGGCAAATCCACGCTCATGAAAATCCTATCGGGTACCTACGCCAGCTATGGCGGCGAAGTTTTGCTGGATGGCAAGTCCCTGCGCTTTGCCCATGAGCGCGACGCACTTGACAAAGGCATTGCCATTGTACCACAGGAACTCAATCCCATTCCCGAAATGACCATCGCGGAAAACATTTTCCTCGGTCGCGAACCGATGAAACGCAAAGGTATCATTAACCGTAAGGAACGAAGCCGCTTAACAAAGGATTATCTCGCCTCGCTAGGGCTGGATTATGATCCTGAAACCAAGATGTGGAAGCTGAGCGTTGCCCAGCGGCAGATGGTGGAAATCATTAAAGCTATTTCCCGCAACAGCCGCGTGATTATCATGGACGAGCCGACCTCCGCCCTGACAGGCGTGGAAACTCGTCAGCTGTTTGCTCAGATTGAGATGCTCAAACAAAAGGGTATCGCGATAGTGTTCATCTCCCATAAGCTGGATGAAGTGTACGCTATCGGCGACGATGTGACCGTGCTGCGCGATGGCGAAATGATCTCCACCGGACTGCTAAAAGACGTAACGCAGGATCACCTGATTGCCATGATGGTGGGTCGCGAAGTAAAGGATATCTATCCTCCTCTGCCGGTTGCGGGTTCCGAACCGCTTTTGATCGTAAAGGGACTCAGCAGTAAGGACGTTTTTGAGGATGTCAGCTTTGAAATCCACAAGGGCGAGATCGTGGGTTTTGCGGGCATGATGGGTGCGGGCCGAAGCGAAATCGCGCGCGCTGTTTTCGGGCTGGATCGCCACAGCAGCGGAACTATTATAATGGATGGTAAAACACTGCGCATCAAAAGTCCGCGCGACGCTATTAAAAACAGTATCGCCATGGTCACGGAGGATAGGGCAGCATATGGTTTTGTGGGCGTTCGCAGCATCAAGGATAACATTGTTCTGCCCAACTGCGACCTGTTTTCCAAGCACGGCATCCTTAACGTTAAGACCATTAAGGCAAAGGTTACGGACATCTGCAGGAAGCTCTCGGTTAAGGCTGCGTCGATCGAAACGCTCGCCGGCACGCTGTCGGGCGGCAATCAGCAGAAGTTGGTTTTGAGCAAGTGGCTGGTGCGAAACGTGAAGCTGCTCATTTTAGATGAGCCCACGCGCGGCATTGACGTTGGCGCCAAGCAAGAGATTTACCGGCTGATCGCGGAACTGGCCGCAAGTGGCATCGGCGTGCTGCTGATCGCCTCTGAAATGCCCGAAGTACTCTCTATGAGCCACCGGGTGGAAGTAATCACCAATGGGCACATCATCGGTGAACTGAGCCGCGCCGAGGCCACGCAGGATAAAGTGATGAAAATGATCGTGGAAGGCAGGAAGCATAATGGAGAGTAATAAAAAGCAGATCAGCATTGCATCGATCTACCGCAAGTACGGCATTTTTCTGATTCTGGTACTGCTGTTCGTCACCTCGGCAATCATCAACAGCAACTTTTTAAAGTCGCAAAACCTCATCAATATTCTAAAGCAGATTAGCGTGGTTACCATCATCGCCTGTGGCGAAACCATGCTTATCGTTTCTGGTATGATCGATTTATCCGCCGGCCTCGTGTGCACCATGAGCGCCTGCTTTTCGGCGGGCGTGCTGGCCTCCACGGGGAGCATCCTGCTCACATTTGTGGTGGGCATCGGGCTTGGCATGTCTGCAGGCTGGCTCAATGGCTTCCTGGTTACACGGTATAAGTTGCAACCCTTCATCGCAACGCTTGCCATGACCAACATTGCCGCCGGCATTACGCAAATCTACACCAACGGCCAGGCGGTTGGCGGCGTGGAGAAGATACGCTTTCTCGGGCAGGGTAGTATCATTGGTATCCCAATGCCGGTGATTGTGATGCTGCTGGCGGTTGGAGCGATCGCTTACCTGATGAAAGCCACCACGCTTGGCGTACACATCTACTCCATCGGTGGCAACGAGAAGGCAGCCATTGCCAGTGGTATCAACGTGAACCGCTCCAAGCGCATCATCTTCACCGTCAGTGGCGCGCTGGTAGGTCTGGCGGGCGTGGTGTTGATGTCGCGACTGATGAGCGGCCAGCCCAGCGTTGGCGCAGGGTATGAGTTTGACGCGATTACGGCGGTGATTGTGGGCGGTACGAGCTTTACTGGCGGTATCGGTACGGTAACGGGTGCGCTGATTGGTTCCATTATCGTTGGGTTAATCAACAATATTTTGAATCTGCTGCATGTATCGACGCAATACCAGTTGATTGTAAAGGGTTTGTTGATTGCCGGAGCGGTGATTATCGATGTGAAGACGAAGGCGAACAAGAAGTCGGCATAAAGAGACAGCAATGATGAGGAGAGAACGTAGGGAAACGATATCATAGGATGATATAGGAATCCTCCATGATACTCACCACAGCATGCATGGCACAAGCGAGTAAAAAGATACGAAGCGGATCGTAACCGAATGGTATCTCCTGATAAGTACAGATCAAGGTGTATCTTTCCCCAGAGCTGAACAGCGTGTGAATCGCTGTAGCTAATAATTTTGGAGGTGCAACATCATGAAAAAGGGAATCAAACTTATCGCCATTCTGTTGGTCCTGTGCCTGTTGATGGGCATTGGCTCCGCCATCGCGGAGGACAAGTTCGTCGTTGGCTTTGCCAACAACAACGACGTGTACGACTATTGTGCCAAGTTCCGTGATTACCTCAAGGCCGATTGCGAAGCCTTGGGCATGGAAGTAATCGTGACCGACGCCGGTGGCGATACCAACGTGCAAAACGGCCAAATCGACGATATGATCGTGCAGGACTGCAAGGTCATCTCCGCCATCAGCAACGACTTGGACGGCTCCGTGCCCGCGCTGGAAGCCGCCCGCGCCGCCGGTCTGCCCTATGTGAGCTTCCTGACCACCATCCGCAATGCCAACGATTACGACAAGTTTATCTACATCGGCTCCCAGAACTATGATGCCGGCGCCATGCAGGGCGAGTTCCTCGTTGCCGCGCTGCCCGAAAACGCCAAGATCATCTATTTCACCGGCGCGCCTAACGATCAGCAGTACATCGACCGCAAAGCCGGCCTGATGGATAAGCTGGCCGCCCGCACCGACGTGACCGTGCTGGCCGAGTACAATGTGGAAAACAAAAAGGACCTTGGCATGAGCACCACAGAGGATTGCCTGCAGGCCTTCGACCACTTTGACGCGATCGTGTGCCAGAACGACGACTCTGCTCTGGGCGTTGTGGAAGCCCTCAAATCCGCCGGCAAGCTCGACGGTGTCATCACCGTGGGTTTGGACGGCTCCGCCGCCGCGCTCACCAGCATCGCCGCTGGCGAGTTGACCATGAGCGTGCTGCAGGATGCCAAAGCGCAGGCTCAGGCCGGCGCCGATGTGTTTGCCCAGATCCGCGATGGAGTGGATCCCGCAACCATCGCCGATGTGTTTGTGCCCTTCGCTACCATCACCAAGGATAACGTTACCGATTATATGGTCGAGTAACCCACTCCAGCCTTGAACGCCTGAGGGTTATCGGGAGCTATGCGCGCCGGAATGGAACACGGCATTACGGGGAAAGCTACCCACGCCCCGTTTCCGCCATACAACCGTCGTGCAACGCCCCGCAATCCGATGTTACGGGGATGGACTTGCCATCGGACACTCTCCTTTTTTTCCTCCGTCCCGGGGGACGCGACCGGCGCGTTCCTCGGGACACCGTTCCGCAGCCGCTCGATACTGATTTTGACCCTTGACGCATGACCGTAACATCCGGCAGGCGTTAAAGGTTAACATCAGCATCCACGGTCACGGCTGCTTTTTCAAACCCCGATTCATCTGCTGAAGGGGGATGCGCCATGCCGACGCCCATTGTGATTGACAGCGATACTTTTAATGAGATCGATGATCAGTTCGCCATCGCCTATGCGCTGTGTCGCCCGCAACAGCTTACAGTACGGGCATTGCTGGCTGCGCCCTTTTTAAACGAGAAAGCGGTTTCCCCCGAGGACGGGATGCTTAAAAGCCTGATCGAAATGAAGCGCATCCGCACGCTATGCCATAGCCGCACGCCGGTGTTCGCCGGTTCCCCCGCCTATTTACCGGAGGATGGCACCCCCGTGAAAAGTCCCGCCTGCGATGAGCTGATCCGCCTCGCCCGCGCCATGCCTGAGGGTAAACGCCTGTATGTGGCAGCCATCGCGGCGCTCACCAACATTGCCTCCGCTCTGCTCAAGGCGCCGGAGATCAAAGATCGGCTGGTCATTTACTGGCTGGGAGCTCATGCGAAGGATTTTACCGAACAGAACGAATTCAATCTCCGGCAGGATCTACGCGCCGCGCAGGTGGTATTTGACAGCGGTGTGCCCGTGGTATGGTTCCCCTGTCGGGGCGTGTGCAGTCATTTGAGCCTCAGTCTGTGGGAAGCCGAGCACTGGCTGTGCGGTAAAAACACGCTGGCGGACGCGCTCCTGAGGCTTTTGCGGCAAAGTGACACCATGGGTATGGGGCAAACACGCATCCTCTGGGATGTGGCGCCCATCGCGGCGCTGTGCAACCCGCAGTGCGTGCAAACCGAGCGGATATCCGCTCCCATCGTTACGGAAGGGCCTTTACGTTTCCCTCCGGAACGCTCCACGGTGGAATACGTGCTAATGATCGCGAGAGATCAGGTATTTGCGGATTTCTTCGCCGCCATCGGCGATTTTGCGCCGGAGGATCAGGGGATTACCAGTCGGATGGCTCATCTCGACTCCCTCGCGCCCGACGATACAGCAAACTGACGAAATGAGGAATACCATGATGAATATCTACAAGGACCCGACCGCAAGCGTACCCGCGCGTGCGGACGATCTGATGGCTCGCATGAGCTTTGAGCAGAAGATCGACCAGATCACCTGTCTGGTGACCATCACGCCCGATATTCCGGATTTTAAGCAATACGTGCCCAACGGCATTGGCAATGTGGGCGCGTTTTCCGTCGCCAGCAGCGCGCAGCAGATCGCGGAATATTCTTACCGCTTGCAAAAGTTCCTTGTGGAAGAAACCGAACTGGGCATTCCCGCGCTCATCCATTGCGAGGCGGCTGCGGGCGCGCAGTTTTCCGAAGCTAACGTATTCCCCAGCGCTATCTCACAGAGCTCCACCTTTGACATCGAAAAAATAGGTCGGATGGCCAGCCTGATTAAAAACCAGATGTACGCCGTGGGTTTCCGGCAGGCGCTTTCCCCTGTGTTTGACGTGGCACGCGACGCCCGCTGGGGTCGCATTACCGAAACCTACGGCGAGGATCCGACCCTGACTGCCGCGATGGGCAGCGCCTTTGTGCGGGGCTTGCAGGATATGCAGGATCGCACGCGCGGCATCGCCGCCACCGCCAAACACTTCGTAGGGCACGGTGTTACCGAGGGCGGGCTCAACATGGGCCGCAACCTTGTGACCGAGCGGGAGTTGGAGGAAGTCCACTGCAAACCCTTTCAGGCGGCGATCAGCGAAGGCGGCCTGATGGGCATAATGAACAGCTATTGCTCGATGAACGGCGAGCCGATAGCCTGTTCCAATAAGCTGCTGACCGATCTTCTGCGCGGCAGACTGGGCTTTGCGGGCTTTGTGGTGTCGGATTACATCAGCATCGACCGCATTGTGGACCCCTTTTGTGTGGCCTCGACCTATGAGGAGGCGGGCATCAAAGCGCTCAAGGCTGGGCTGGATGTGGAATATCCGCGCCCCAAAGGCTATACCTACGCGCTTAAGGGCGCCGTGGAACGCGGCGATATCGACATGGCGACCATTGACCGGGCTGTACGCAGGGTGCTGACCGCCAAGTTTACGCTGGGGCTATTCGAGCAGCCCTACCCCGATACGGAAATGCTCAAGTGCGTACTGCATACCAAAGAGGCGGACGAACTTAACCTCACGCTGGCCAAAGAGGCTGTTACCCTGCTTAAAAACGAGCACGGCGCTCTGCCGCTTTGCGCCGATATCAGGAAGATCGCCGTGATCGGTCCCCATGGAGACAGCGTGCGCAGCTACTTCGCGCCGTTCAGCTACCCTGCCGCACTGGATATGACTATAAGCCGCGATGAAGACGGGCAGGGCTGGGAAGAGCCGGGGCTGATTATTTACGATATCAGGCAACAGTATGTGGGGCAGATTCGCGAAACCACGCCGCGTGTGGAAAAGCGCATCCGCGATGATTACCGCAATGTAAAGCCCCTGTGGCAGGCCGTTGCTGAGCGCGCACCCCAAACGACGGTTTCGTATGCCAAGGGCATCAATTATGCGGGCACGGACGTGGGAGGCATCGACGAAGCGCTTGCCGTGGCTGCCGAAGCGGATGTGGTGATCCTCACGCTTGGTGGAAAAAACGGCTGGGGTGTAACATCCACCGTAGGGGAGGGTGTGGATTCCACCGATATCGACTTGCCGGGCAGGCAAGAGGAGTTCGCCCGCGCAGTGTTCGCGCTGCACCGAAAAACGGTGGTTGTGCATTTTGACGGACGCCCGCTCTCCAACTGTTTTGTGGCCTCTCACTTCGATGCGATTGTCGAAGCGTGGCAACTGGGCGAGTTTGGCGGGCAAGCGCTCGCGGCCATCCTGTTTGGCGATGCGAACCCATCTGGCAGGCTACCGATTACGGCAGCGCGCAACGCGGGACAACTGCCGGTGTATTACTCGCTGCCGCGCGGCAGCGGCTATGTCAGTACAGGACACACGGGTATGATTCGCAACACCAAGGGCTATATTAACGATACGGCAAAACCGCTGTATTGTTTTGGTCATGGCTTAAGCTATACAACGTTCGCATACCGCGCGCTAACGCTTTCGGAAAAGGAGATCGCTGCCGATGGCAAGGTGACGGCAACAATAGTGGTGGAAAATACAGGCAATCGAGATGGTGCCGAGGTGGTGCAGCTATACGTAACGGATACCGTCGCTTCGATGGTGCGGCCAACACTTGAATTGCTGGGCTTCAATCGCGTACACGTAAAGGCTGGTAAGGCGGTTACGGTAATGTTTGAAGTTGAAGCGAGCGGACTGGCGTTTTTGGATGCGGACATGAACTGGCGCGTGGAAGCGGGCGAGTTTGTGTTCAAGGTAGGCGGTGCGTCGGATAGAATTGAGCAGACGGCAGCGTTTACAGTGAAGAATACCAAGATCATTGATGGGAAAACTCGTGCGTTTTATGCAAGAGTTAAGTAAAACGGCAAATCGCAAACAGCAATACAAGCATTCCAAATGCTGGGGTTGTCAGAACCGTCTGTTCGAATCAACCCGGACAACACTTATATCGTGTTCTTACGCGGCGGTTTAGCTTATGGCTGTGCACGTTTGTCTGGAATAATTTAATGCACAAGGCGGAAAGTCTCACGGGCCGGGCGCTGTTCGGAGGCAAGGTCATTCTTGCAATGGTGTGATATCAACTTTACGTGATCTCTCGCGT
The DNA here is from genome assembly GCA_021371895.1 of Eubacteriales bacterium. GTDB lineage: Bacteria > Bacillota > Clostridia > Christensenellales > Aristaeellaceae > CAXXOK01. The sequence goes on from JAJFVI010000048.1 coordinate 18,372, forward strand.
CCATACCTGTATGTTTCCAGGTTCGCGGTTGCACCACGCATAGTAAGGAACCCAGGAAAGCGTACTCAGCCGCAGGGCGGGGCGATTCTTTGCATACAGGGCGTTCCCAGGCTCCGAACCGGCATTAAAGCCTTTCGCGGCCAGCTTCACGATCCCTTCGAGCAAGGCTTCCTGGTTTTCCTCCTCGATTTTTGTTCGCGTGTCCAGGGATAAGTTCCAGAGGCAATGCACATTGTCGGTTTCTTCCAGACAATACAACCATGGGCCGCGTTGCAGGGCGAATGGACCGGCTGTGAAGGGTACGCGGGGATTCGCTCGTATAAGCTGCACGGGGGTTCCCATTTTCAGCCACATCTCGGCTGGAGCCGAGGCATGTACATCGATCAATTCGGGATATTCTAGCGAGGTAAAACGAAAATGGCGGCGGAGGAAATCATAGGCTCTCTTGCGGTTATCCTGGCGCTGCAGTCGGGCAGCCTTGACACGGTAACAAGCGCGTCGGTACTGAGCTGAAAAACATAGACAGCGGGCTTAAACCAGCGCCGTCAAATCCGAGTTGGAACGAGCCAGCAGGTCCGACTGGACATGCCAGTCCGTTTTCGATTCCGGTTTGACTGGAAGCAACGAGGTGAAAAAGTGTATCGTGAACAGGCTGGAATCCACGTATAGATCCATGGCGTTCACGCTTTGCGGCACTGTTTCCCTGGTGCGCTCAATGGCGTTTTCGGACGGTATATTGGTCTTTTGAAGGGCACACTTGTGCCCTTCAAAAGACCAATAATGACGCCGTGCAGATCAGAAAGCCGATAATCAGCGTTGTGTTCAGGCTACGCCTCTGATTGCGGTTTTTTTATATTCATGGGGTATGCCCGCCTTTCCCACTGCGCGTCTGTGATGGTGAAAAACCGAAATGCCGCTTGAAGGCGTAGCTGAAATAGCTGGGGTCGGGAATCCCCACACTGGCCGCGATTTCAAGGGTCTTTTGATCCGTGGAGGTGAGCAGCATTATGGCGCGATCCATGCGCAGGCGAGTGAGCGTTTGGTGGAAGGTTTCTTTTTTTTCCTGCTTGTATAGAACACTGAAGTAGCTGGGGGAAACATGCAACTCCCGGCAAAGGTGCTCCACACTGATTTCCGGCTCGGTATAGTGTTGGGCAAGGTAATCCCCCGCCTGCCGGGCGAGGTTGGCGGTGACGTTGGCGAGGTTGCTCTGAATGGATTCCAGCAATCTATCGGCAAGCTCCGAGAGGATGGCTTCGGCCTTGTCGATAGCAGGTTCCCGCATCAGGCATTCCAGCGTGCTGCTGTTATCTCCCAGCACATCGACATCGGCGTTCATATCGCGTGCCGTTCGCAGCAGAGTCAGTAAAATTTCCAGTATGTACACCCGATAATTGTGAGGCGTTGGCTTCACAAGCACCTCCATCAGCTCGGAAAGCGAGCGATGTGTTTCCAGCCGATTTCCCATTTTAATGGCGTTGGTCAGTATTCGCAGGAGGGTTTCACTGGCGACCAGTTCGGTACGGCTGCCCGGTTCCAAATCGGTCACACACAGCGTATCGCCACCCTGCAGCACGCTGTAGTCAAGCGCGGTTACGGCCTGCCGGGCGCAAACGTGCAAATCCTCCAGCCGGAAGCACGGTGCGCCAAGGCCGATGACCGGGGACACCTCCAGAAAGTGTATAGCGGTCTTGCGCACCACGTCCAACGCTGCTTGAACCCGATTGAAGGTGCTCTCCGCCACATCCGGCAAAAAAAACAACACGGCAATCATGCCGTCAAAGTGGAACACCTCTGTCGGGAAAGAATCGGCGAGGGTATCGCGGGTGATGTTAATCATAGCCTGCTTTACCAGCTCCGGATCGTTCAAATCCTCCGGCAGGGGCTGCTTTACGGCAATAGGCCGCATCACAGCAAGGGCATATTGCGGCGCGCTCAGCATAAGCCCGTAGCGGGGGGCATCCCGGCGGGCGGCGGTGATATCCACACTGCCGGAAAGCAGCGTGGATAGCAGCATTTCCCTGAGTAGCGGCAAGCTGGTTGTAAAATTGGCTCGCAGGTTGATGATATCCCGCTGCAAAGCGAACTCCTCATCCAGCTTCGTCTTGGCAAGCCTGAGCGCATCCGCAAATTCGGTGGAGGAAATAGGTTTGAGCAGATAATCCATACTCTTGAAATGCATCGCCTGCCGGGCATACTCAAAATCATCATATCCGGAGAGGATAATGAAGTGGGCGGTCGGCAGCGATTTATGGATTTCACGACACATGGCCAAGCCATCCATCAGCGGCATACGGATGTCAGTTACAATCAGGTCGGGGTTCAGTTTTTCACATAAATGCACGCCTTCCAAACCGTTATCTGCTTGACCGACAACCGTAAAGCCCAATTCCTCAAAGGGCATCACTTCCAATAAACCTCTGGTGATTTCCTTCTCGTCATCCACCAGCATCAACTTGTACACGCGCCACACCTCTGACTAGATTATGACGATTGTCAGGAATAAAGTCAATTCCAAAGTTTGAAAACCAAAAGAGGATATGTGTGGAGTTTTTCCACAAATTTCAATGCAAAATCTCATTCATTTTTAAGTTATTCGTCGCTATAATTATTTCATAAAGCAAAATCGGGTGTATAATCCGGTTTGCTTATAATAGAAAAGGAGAGATGTTATCATGAAAAAACTCGTTTCTCTGCTGCTGGCTCTCGTTTTAGCGCTGGGCCTGTTTACCTCTGCACTAGCCGCTGGTACTTCTCAGGTTTTCTGGTATACGTTTAGCGATGTGTACCTGTCTTCCGTGCGCACCAGCCTTGACGCCGCCCTAACCGCGAAAGGCATCGACTTTGTGGATCAGGATGCCAACGCCACGCAGGCGACCCAGAGCGACCAGATTACCACCGCTATCTCCAGCGGCACCAACCTGCTGGTTGTGAACATCTGCGAGACCGGTGCCGACGGCATCGCGCAGAACGTAGTGGACAATGCCAAGAATGCCAACATTCCGCTGATTTTCTTCAACCGTTCCGTGTCCAAGGAAGTTGTTACCAGCTATGACAAGTGCGTATTCGTCGGCACCAACTACGAAGAAGCCGGCATCATG
>JAJFVI010000055.1 GCA_021371895.1 Eubacteriales bacterium
CAGCGAACCCATCAGGTACACGTCGCGGTTGCCCAGGGTCATCCCGCGCAGCTCGATCATCTTGACGGTCACCTCGGCGTTGAGGAAGTCGATCACATTTTCGCGGTTATTAAATTCCTCCAGAGGCATCTCCTTGGGAGAAAAGAAATACTCCATGGCGTAAGCAAAATTGGCTTTCACCAGTTCACCCATGCGCATCACCTCGCGGAAAAGCTGCTGGGCGGCAATCGGAGGAGTCGAGAAAAGACGGTCGTCAAAGTAGGTCAGCCGCATTGGCTCCTCTTCCTTGTCTTTCCCACGGATGATCAGGAAAGCAAGGCGCTCCAGCAGCGGGGAGAGCGGCAGCAGGATCATCGTGGTGGTCACGTTAAAGATCAGATGCGCTAAAGCGATCTGCAACCGCATGTTATCGCCCGCCAGCTGCTCCACCCATTGGGCAAAGGGCAGCGTGAGCGAGATGACAATGAAAATTGTCGCGCCGATGACGTTGAACAGCAGGTGTACAATCGCCGCGCGTCGAGCTGTACGGTTGGCGCCGATGGAAGCGAGGAGCGCCGTGATGCAGGTGCCGATGTTCATCCCAAAGAGGATGAACAGGGAGCTGTGCAGACTGATCAGGTTACTGCCGGCCAGCGCCTGCAGGATGCCGATAGACGCCGAGCTGCTCTGGATCAGTGCCGTGAACAGCGCGCCGACGATTACCCCAAACACAGGGTTGCCCACATTCGTCAGCATCTGGCGGAAACCGCTCCAGGACTGCATAGGCTGCATGGCGGTGGTCATAATTTCCATGCCGATGAACAATATGCCCAACCCCATAAAGACCTGCCCCAGGATTTTCAGGGATGGGCGTTTGCCGCCGATCATAAAAACAAGGCCAAACGCGGCGAAAATGACGCCGAAGTTCAGCTTGACCGAAAGTATCAGCGCCGTGACGGTGGTGCCGATGTTTGCGCCCATGATGACGCCGATGGCGTTGGTGAGCGGCAAAAGACCGGCGTTCACAAAGCCGACCACCATTACTGTGGTGGCGCTGGAGCTTTGAATAACACCGGTCACCAGCAAGCCAACCAGCACGCCGGTTACTTTGTTTTTAGTCAGCACCTCCAACAGGCGCTTCATTTTCTGGCCGGCAGCCTTCTCAAGCCCCTCGCCCATCTCTTTGATACCGTATAGAAACAGGCCCAATCCGGCAAAGAGTGATACAACGTCCATTACCTGCATGCGCAATCCTCCTGTGCATGTTGGATGCGGCTTCCATCGCCCGCATCCCCAACTTACATCCTATACAAACAAGGATAGCGTAGCACAATTCGCATGTCTTGTAAAGAGAATGTAAAGTGTACAAAAAGCGAAAAGAGGCTCCTGCTTACATAATTTACCGAACGGAGGAAAAAATACTTGCGTTCCTTGTTTTATAACGTTATAATAGCAAAGATCGAATGCGGGTCTGTGGTTGAAAGCCGAAGCCAGACGCGGGCAAAACGGCCCACGTAACCCGGGCAAAGCCCGGCGAGCATGGCGCGTTCTAGTGGTAAGTCCGACCGGGGGATCTTCCTCCGAGAGAAGGGGCGTAGGGCGCTACTGCGATGAGCAAGCCTTCCCGTCGGCGAGTGTGGGGTCAAAAACCAGGTCAGCCGCAGCGATCAGACATACGAAAACGGAGGATTTCCAAACCATGTATCAAGACAAAACGCTCACGTGTCGCGACTGTGGCGCTGAATTCGTGTTCACCGCCGGCGAACAGGAATTCTACGCTGAAAAGGGCTTCCAAAACGAACCTACCCGCTGCAAGCAATGCCGTGTCACCCGGAAAAACACCCGTACCTCCGCGCCCCGCGAGCAGTACGAGACCGTTTGCGCCGAGTGTGGCAAACCTACGACTGTTCCCTTCATTCCCAAGAGCGATCGTCCCATCTATTGCAGCGAGTGCTTCGCCAAACACCGCAACCAACAGGGCTGATTAAGCGTGCGCGTTATAACTGCATAGAAAGAAAACCCGCCGGGAAACCGGCGGGTTTCTGCTTGCTCAAAAAGCCCTGTCTGCGTTGAGCTGCGCCACGATCACCGCGGTCACATACGGCTGTATGCGCTCCCGCCCTGATCGGGTTTGGTTCCTGACATCCAAGGCTTTTTAAGCAAGCAGCCTTTCTGCAAGTAAACATGTTTAACAACGATCGAAAACCCGCCGGGTAACCGGCGGGTTTCTTGTTCGTATGGATGGATCAACAAAGAAAATCATCAAGATTCCATCATCGTATCGCATCCGAATACTGCGCCCTCGCCCCGCCGATGAGTGGGAAACGCGAATACGCCATAACCACGCGCGCACATCCCACCACGGCGTTTTCCATGCGCAGGGGCACCGCAACGGGGCGGATGTGCATACCCACCAACGTATCCCCCACATCGATGGCCGCATCCGCCTGGATGCTCATGGCCATGGCGGGGTGGGTAAAACGGTCGTAAGCGGCCGCAGCTGTGCTGCCGCCCGCCGTGGGCACGGGATGCACGTTAACCTGCGTAAGCCCCAGCTTGTCCAGCGTGGATTGCTCCATCACCAGCGCACGGTTCAGGTGCTCGCAGCATTGCACGGCGGCGTTCAGACCCATCGCCCGGCACGTATCCAGAAACGCATCGGCAAGCACGATTCCAAGCTCCGGAACGCTGTTTTGGCCGATCACGCCGCCGGCAACCTCGCTGGTGCTGCACCCCAGTACCACCGTCGCTCCGGTTTTTAATTTTCCGTGTTCAGCCAGATAACGAACGCAAGCGCCAAGTTGCTCAAAAATGATTGGATAATCCGGATTCACGGTTCATTCCTCCTTGCTTGTCCCTTGGACGAAAGCGTACGCGCCGATGGCCGTGGCCACGGCGAGGTTGAGTGAATCAATGGCGTCGGAGTGCGGGATGCGTACCGCCTGCCCAAGCGTTGCGAATTCCGGCGGCAACCCTGTGCCTTCGTTGCCGAAAATCAGCGCGTAGGGCATATTTACGCCGCGCACCGCCTGCGCAAGCGCGGTCGCGCCGGTAAGCATAAAGGGGTAGAGCGCGTGCGCGAGGTACTGCGCGCGATAATCGGCAAAATCATCGTATTGCGTGAGCCGCAGGGAAAAAATCGCGCCCATCGAAGCGCGCACCACCCGTGGGTCGAAGGGGTCGGCCGCGGGGCGAATGACGGCGACATCCAAAATGCCCAGCCCCAACATTGTACGCTGGATGGTGCCAAGGTTTCCCTCGTCCATGGGGTGGTGCAAAACGATATGCGGTTTTGCCGCATCCAGCGTCGCCTGCCATTTTTCAAACACGATCGCAGCAAAACAGTTCTGCTTGCCGCTGATGTGAGCAAGCGCTTTATCCGCGATTTCCTCGCGCACACGGTGCTTCCGGCAAAGCGCGCGCAGTTTCTCCACACCCTCGCCTTCGGCGTGTGTGCTCAGCAGCAGTCGCGTGGCACGCTGGGGTGCCACCGCCATCAATTGCAGGCTGGGAAACACACCTGCGGCGTAGCTATAGGGTAAATCGCTACTGTAAGCCTTGAGCGTCGGCATGTCGCACCCCCCTTCGCCTTACGGCTTCGCTTGTTACGCGAGGTTTGGTTCCGTTTTTCGCTCGCGGGTGGCATACTCCGCACGCGTCATGCTGTAGCAATCCTCGTCGGTTACGGTGCCGTCCGGCAGGGTACCCGCGAGGCGCAGCCTGCCCTCGAGCAGGAAACCCAGCTTTTGAATCACACGCTTGCTTCTGTCGTTTTGGGGGTTGTGAAAGGCCGAAACGAGCGGACAGCCAAGATCCTCAAAAGCGAATTTCAACACCGCTTCCGCAGCCTCGGTCGCGTAACCCTGCCCCCAGTATGGCTCGCCCAGCGCGTAGCCCAGCATCCTTGTGTTTGGCACGTCGCGTTTGCTGTCCGCATGCAGGCCGATGGAGCCGATTACCCGGCCGGACCTCTTTTCCACGATGGCCCACACGTCGCCGTGGTTGATAAACTGGTGTACCACCTGCCTGCTTTCCTCCATGCTGCGGTGGGGTGTCCAGCCCGCCATGGGGCCTACGATGGGGCTGCGTGCGTATTCGTACAAATCCGCAGTATCGCCCAGTTCAAACATACGCAGCACCAGCCGCTGCGATAGCAGGGGCGGATAAATATCCGTCTTTTTCTTCCGGTTCGCCCGGGCGCGTTTCCACCGGGTTAGCATGGTTGTTTTCGCCTCCGCCGTTGATTTCACAAATGTTCCGCTTGCGGCTGCCCCGGTGTTTACCCGTCAGTCGTCCTTTTCAGGCGGAGGCGGCTCTTTGTCGGTCGACTCGTCGCCTTCTTGATCCTCTTCGTCCGGCGTCCGCGCCCCCTTGTCCCCGTCAGGTTCCGGCCAGCCGCCCAAAGGCGGGTGTATGCCGTCGGGGATTCCTCCCCGCAAACCGGCAATCCACGCGGTCGCCTCGGCCTGCGCCGTGCGCATCCCGTCCGGCGTGGACGCCGCAAGGTAAAAGCTCGCTTCGGCAGCGTTCAAGTACGTCGCCATGAACAGCTGGATGAATTGCGACGCAACCAGCGCAAGGATGGGACTGATGTCGGCAAGCAGCATTTCGCTGAACATCGCGGCGATCAGCCAGCCGATAAAGCTCATGTCAAGGATGAAAAAACTCCCTTTGTTTTCCCGCATGGCCTGCTTGCTGGCCTCTAGCGCCTCCCGCACGCTCATTTCGGGATGCTGGGCCAGGTAATAGGGCGCCATGGCGTACCTTAGAAACGCGATCACCCCGGGCACGAACAGCAGCAGCGACCACAGCGCAACCTTGATTCCCATGAGCAGGTACAACAGCAGCGCCTTGCCAAGGTAACGCATCCGGGAAAAAAGCCCTTTAAACCCCAGTTCCTGCTTTTGCAGGCGGCAGATGAAGTAATAGTTGCAGCCCAGGGTCAGCACAGGTGTCAGCGCAAGCGCCATCCCGGAAAGCAGACCCGCGAGCGCCCACGTTTGGGGCTGCACGGCCCGCAATGCGGCACGCATCGCTTCCACGTCGGCCAATGGAGAGACGGTCGGAAGCTGCGTAGTCTGCACCAGCTGTACCAGGATCACCGGCAGCTGGGCGATGAAACTCACGACCAGCGCGGTCTGCCAGTTGCCCCGGAGCGCGCGTATGGCTTTGCTTTTAAACAGAATCGGTGCCTTAGTCATCCTGATCCCTCCCCGTGCGTTGCGGCAGTATTAAACCCTGAAGCGGCTAAAGCCGCGTCAGTCAAACAGCGCCGAAACGAAATCCTGCGCGTCGAAAGCCTGCAAATCGTCAATGCCTTCGCCCACGCCCACGTAGAGCACCGGAACGCGCAGTTCCTGGACGATGGAAAAGATAACGCCGCCCTTGGCCGTACCATCCAGCTTGGTCAGCACCACGCCGTTGATACCTGCCGCATCGCTGAATGCCCGCGCCTGCGCGAGGCCGTTTTGCCCCGTGGTCGCGTCCACTACCAGCAGGCAGCGCACCGTCGCCTCGGGGAATTCCCTGTCGATCACGCGCCGCATTTTCTCCATTTCATCCATCAGGTTCTTTTTGTTGTGCAGGCGGCCGGCGGTATCCACAATCAGCAAATCGGTCTTGCGAGCCTTGGCGGCCTGTACGGCGTCGAACACCACGCCCGCGGGGTCTGCCCCCTCCTGGTGGCGCACCAGAGGCACCTTGGCGCGTTCCGCCCATATGGTCAGCTGCTCCGCCGCCGCCGCACGGAACGTATCCGCGGCGCACAGCATAATGGTTCGCTCAAGCCCCTGAAAACGCAGCGCCAGCTTGCCGATGGTGGTGGTTTTCCCCACACCGTTGACGCCGACCACCAAAATCACCATCGGCCATTTGAGGGGTGTCTTGGGTACGTCGAGCATGGAAACGAGAATTTCCTTAAGCATCTCCCGGCAGCGTCCGGAATCCTTCACGTTCTCAGCTTTCACCCGCGCACGAAGCCGATCGACAGCCTCCTGCGCACCGGCCACACCCATATCGGAGAGAATCAGCGCGTCCGTCAGCTCGTCGAAAAAATCATCGTCTACGGTGCGATGCTCGCTAACCGCGCCTTCCACCATACTTCCCAATTGCTGCCGGCTGCGAAACAACCCCTCGCGCAGCCTGCTAAACAATCCTTCCGCCATACTAGCTGCCTCCCTGCCGCCGCCTATGCCCGGATCAGGCGGCGTCTACTGATAATCCGTCAAGCTGACGCTGACCATGGAGCTTACCCCGCGCTCCTCCATCGCCACGCCAAAAAGTGTATCGCAGCGTTCCATAGTGCCCTTGCGGTGGGTCACCACCACGAACTGCGTTCCCTGTGAAAACTCCTTGAGATAATCGGCGAAGTTGTTGATGTTGGCCTCGTCCAGCGCGGCCTCGATCTCGTCCAGAATGCAGAATGGCGTCGGACGGAGCATGAGCATCGCGAACAGGATGGCGATGGCCGTAAGCGCGCGCTCGCCGCCGGAAAACAGGCTCATCAGCTGCCGCTTTTTCCCCGGAGGCTGTACGATGATGTCGATGCCGCAATTCAGAGGATCCGCCGGGTCCGCAAGGCGGATTTCGCCGTGCCCGCCGCCGAAAAGTCGGATGAACGTCTCCTCAAAAAACCCCTGCAGCAACGCGAACTGCTCGGTAAACACCGTGCGCATATGCCCCATCAGATCGGCGATCAGCGCCTGCAGATCTTCCTTGGCCTGCGTCAGATCGTCCCGCTGGCCGCTCAGGGTGTTGACGCGTTCACGGAGCTGCGCGTATTCCTCGATGGCGCCGACGTTGACCACGCCCATGCGCCGGATTCGCTCGCGTATCTCCTGCGCCTCGCGGTCGGCGGCCGTCTCGTCAAAATTAACAAGTAAATCCGGTTCCGCATCGCCGGAGGGTTCCATGGTTTCCACGGCGGCGCCGGGTTCTTCGCCAGTCGCCTGCGCCGCCTCATGCTGCCTTAGCAGTTGGTATTCGGCATAGGTATCCTGCGCCCCGGCATAGGTCAGCTCGTAAGTATCCCAAAGCCGATCGTTGAGCACGGTCTGCTCGCTTTGGATGCGGGAAAGGCTCATCTCCTGCCGGTGCAGGCGTTCCGTAGCCTTTTCCACCAGCGCTCGGCCGGCCTCCAGCTCGTTTTGCACATCCTTGAGGGCTTTTTGCGCCGCCTCGCGCGTCTGCTCCGTTTCGTCCACACGCGCCCGGGCAGCCGCTACGGCAACTTCGGCCAATCGCACGGTTTCGGCGGCGGTTTCGTGCTCGCGACCTGCGACCTGCGTGTCGGCAAGCGCCTTTTCACGTCTGGCGGCAAGCGTGGTCAGTTCCCTTTGGCAGGCTTCCCCATCGCCCAGCAGTCGGCGTTTGTCGCGATGCAGCTGATCATACGTATGCTCCGCTTCCTGCAGGGCGAGCATCGCCTGAGTGAGCGCTTCCTGCGCGGCTTCCCGCTCCGAACGCGCTTGCTCCAATTTGGCGCCAAGGGCATCGGTCTGCGCGTTCATCGCGTCCGCGTCCGATTGTTCCTGACCGGTTTGTGCATCGATGCGTTTCAGCTCCGCCTCGATCTGCGCTACGCTCTCCTCCAGCTGTTCCACCGCCTGGCGTGTTTCCGCCATGACGCGGGTGTGTTCGTCCAGCTCGTTTTGCGCATTTCGCCTGCGCTCGGACTCCCGCACCACTGCGATTTCCTGCTGCGTAAGGGCTTCGCGCGCTTCCGCGCGGCGGGCACGCAGCTCGGTACGCTGGGCTTCCATGGCGGTGAGCGCCGTTTGCGCCTGTGCGAGCTGCATGTTGCGCAGCACCAGGGAGGCTTCCAGCTCCTTGATTTCGCGCTCCCGCCCCAGCAGGTTTTGCGCCTTCTGGCGGCTGCTGCCGCCCGTCATGCTGCCGCCGGAGTGCATCACGTCCCCCGTGAGCGTTACCAGCCGGAAGGCGTGCCCGCCCGCCCGCATAATGCGAATGCCGCTGTCCAAATCCCGTGCCAGTACGGTGCGACCCAGCAGGTTTTCCATTACGGGGCGGTATTCCTCATCAAACGCGCACAACTCGCTGGCTATGCCCAGGCAGCCGTCCATGGAGAGCACTTTGCGCTCGGTCGCCGACAGCGTGCGCCCCTGCATGGCGGAAAGCGGCAAAAAAGTCGCCCGTCCCAGCCTGTTTTCGCGCAGATAATCGATCAGGGTTTTGGCATCCTGCTCCGTATCGGTCACGATATCCTGCGTCGAGCCGCCCAACGCCATATCCAGCGCCGTTTCGTATTCCCGGGGAACGGTCAGGAGCATCGCCACTACGTTGCGCACCCCGGAAAGCCCCTTTTGCCGCGCATACCCCAGTGCCTGCCGCACAGGGTACTGGTAGCCCTCGTACCCCTCCTGCAGCTCCTGCAGGGTTCTTAACCGCGTTTCCTCGCCCCGGGCGGTCTGCGCCAGCGCCTGCGCCGCTTCCTGCCGCTGCTGGAAAGCCTCCGCCAGAACCTTACTCTGCGTTTCCAGCGCGTCCGCCTCGGCGCGGCTGGTTTCCAACAGCGCCGTTTCCCGCGCAAGGTTCTGCCCGGCGGTTTCCAGCGCGGTGCCCAGCAGACTATCCTTCTCGTTCGCGCCGGTCAATGCGGTCAAAAGCTCTTCGCGGCGCTTGACCATCTGCGCGTGCATAGCGCTTTGGCGCGCTTGCGTGGTACGCACGTCCTGCATGCGGTTCATGCTGTCGATGATGGCCGCCTTGTGCGCGGATAAATCGTCTTCCCGGCGCTGCGCTTCCAGCGTTGCCTGCGCGCTTGCCTGCCGGCACTCCGCAAGCATCTGCTCCGCCTGCACCTTCAGCCTTTCGGCCTCGCCCAGCCCGCTTTCGGACTCGCCCATGGTCGCCTCGATGAGCCGGATGCGTGTGCGTACCGCCTCGGCTTCGCTTTGCAGGCGCTTTTCGGCCTCCGTGCCGGTCTGCAGCCGGTTTTCCGCGTTTTGCGCCTGCTCCTGCGCGCGGTGGAGCAGATCGGTTCTGGCAAGCAGCGTATCGTGCGCCTGCGCAAGCGTTTTTTGCAGCGCTTCCAGACCGCTTTCCTGTTTTTCACGCTCAGTCCCGCCTTCGGTCAGGCGCTCGTTGAGTGCAGCCAACTGGTCTTTCACAGCCAGCAACGCGTCCTCCACGACGACGGCGCGCTTGCCGAGCCGGTCGTACCTGCGCAGGTAGAGCTGCATGTCCAGTTCCTTAAGCGTTTCGGACAGCGCCAGGTATTCCCGCGCGATCTCCGCCTGCTTCTCCAGCGGAGTCATCTGATGGCGCAGTTCCTCCAGCAGGTCTTCCACACGCAGGAGGTTCTCGTCGCTGCGCTTCAAATGCTGCTCGGCCTCATCCTTGCGGGCGCGGAAACGGCTGATGCCCGCCGCCTCCTCGAACACGGCGCGGCGGTCTTCGCTATGCTGGGACAGAATTTCGTCAATGCGTCCCTGCCCGATGATCGAATACCCTTCCCGGCCTGCGCCCGTATCACGGAAAAGATCGACCACGTCTTTGAGGCGGCAGGTCGTGCCGTTGAGCAAATATTCACTTTCGCCGCTGCGGTACACCCGCCGCGTAATGGAGACTTCCATGAAATCCACAGGCAAACGGCGGTCGTCGTTTGCAAAGCACAGGGTAACCTCGCAGTAGTTCATGGCCTTACGCTGCTGGGTACCGTTGAAGATAACATCGCTCATGCTGTTGCCGCGCAGGGTTTTGGCGCTCTGCTCGCCCAGCACCCAGCGTACCGCATCGCTGATGTTGCTCTTGCCGCTGCCATTGGGCCCCACGATACCGGTGACGTTTTGCGGGAAGACAATCTCGGTGCGCTTGGCAAACGACTTAAAGCCGTAAATTTCCAGTTTGCTCAGCCGCATCTTCTTCCCCCTTTTCGCAAAGTACCCATCGGTTGTAAGCGCGTATGGTTCCGTGTCGATTCTTCAGCGGGCTGGGTCGGGAGCGGCCGCCGAAACAGCGGCGGCGTTTCAGGGTTTTCACAGGTTCGGAGCGATTATCGGGTTTTGAGGATCGCAAGCGCCACACGGGCAGCCGCCTGTTCCGCCGCCTTTTTACTCACGCCCTCGCCGCGGGCTACGGCTTCGCCCGCCACGCGCGCCTCGCATAGAAAGTGTCGGTCGTGCGCGGGTCCGTTTTCTTCCACGACTTCGTATAAGGGCAGTCCCAACTCCCGCGCCTGGGTAAACGCCTGCAAAAGTCCCTTGTCATCCTGCCCGCGCAGGGCGGAAAGGGCTTCCTCGTCCTTAAAAAGACGCTCGATCAGCCGGTGCGCTTCCTCGGCACCCCCGTCCAGATATACCGCGGCAATCACCGCCTCCATGGCGTCGGCCAGGATGCTGGGCTTCTCCCTGCCGGCCGTGCTTTCCTCGCCGTGGCCCATGCGCAGGGATTCTCCCAGGCGCAGTTCACGGGCCAGGTGGCAAAGCGTTTCCTCGCAGACCAGCGACGCGCGCCGCGCCGTCAGTTCCCCTTCCTGCCGTTGGGGGTATTTATGGTATAGCAGGTCGCTGATTACAAACTCCAGCACCGCGTCGCCCAGAAACTCCAGCCGTTGGTTGTCGTTAGGCTCCTTGGCGGAGGGATGGGTGAGGGCGAGGCGAAGCAGCGCCCCATTGTGGAAATGGTACTGAAGCGCGGCCTGCAGCGAACGCATGGGCAGACTCTCCTTTGCTTGCCGGCAGGCGCCCCGGGGGCGCGCCGCCGCGCGCGTGATGGGCAAATGGGCAAAAGAAGACGTTGAACCTATTTCAAAACCTTAACGCATCAACCTTGCGGCGCATATGCTCCGTGACATCGTCGTAAAGTCTCGACGTAGCCCCGCTACGCCTTCGTACTTCCGAGCCCCTCCATCATCGCCGCCTTCACTTTCGTTTAGCGGTTCATTTCGAGGCCGTACTTCGGGTCGTTCACGGCCTCGCCGCGGTGCGCAGTGCGCACACACTTCCCTTCGTACCCCGTCACAGAACAAAATCGCTCGCAAGCCCTAATGCATTAAGGATTTGAAATAGTATGAAGGTTCAGCGCCGCGAAAGGGCAACGAACCGGAGGCTGTTGAAACGCACGCGCCCAAAGGCGGTGCGGCATACCAGCCCCACGCCTCGTGCCCGTGCGCGTCGGTTACTGATGCGCCTCGATGTACTTGGCTATGTCGCCAACGGTTTTCAGTTTCAAAATGACCTCGTCTTCAACCTCGATGCCAAACAGGTTTTCCAGTTCCAGAATCATAACCATAATGTTGGCGCTATCGGCCTTCAAATCTTCCACGAGCCGGCTTTCGGGGGTAATGGAAGCGTTGTCTACCTGAAGCTGCGAAGCGATCATATCCCGTACCTGATCGAATACCATAAGAATTCCTCCTTTATCATTGCTATGAATCGATTGCTCTATCCCAACCGGCTGCCGCGGCACAAAGGCGCGCGGGACCGAAGCGGGCCTTATGCTTCCGTCGGCGTCTGCGGTGCCGCTACGTCCAGCAGCCGTTTCTCAATATCGCCCACGACGTCGGCGTTGACCATAGCCATCGCCTGTTTGATGGCGCAGGCAATGGCGTGGGCGTTACTGGAGCCGTGCGCCTTTACGACATTGCCGCTTACGCCCAACAAAGGCGCGCCGCCAACCTCGGTGTAATCCATTGTCTTTTTCACGCGTTTGAAGGCGGTTTTCGCCAGTAACGCGCCCAGCTTGCCGCGGAAATCGGCGGTGATCTCTTTTTTAATGATGCTCATCAGCGTGCCGGCGACACCTTCCATGAACTTGAGGATTACGTTGCCCACGAACCCGTCGCAAACGATCACGTCCGCCACGTCCCCGGTAATGTCGCGCGCTTCTACATTACCCACGAAATTGATATCGCTGTGCTTAAGCAGCTCGTAGGCCGCCTTGGTGAGAATGCAGCCTTTTTCGCTCTCCGCGCCGTTGTTTACCAGCCCGATACGCGGGTTTTGGATGCCGCGCATCCCCTGCATGTAGGCGTTGCCCATCAGCGCGAACTGCGCCAGGTACTCCGGGCGGCAATCCACATTCGCCCCGCAATCGATGAGCAGAAATACATCCTTGCCGTTGGGCAGAAGCGGCGCCAGCGCGGGCCGGTCGATACCCTTGATACGGCCCAGGCGAAACATGCCGCCGGCGAGCACCGCGCCGGTAGAGCCGGCGGAGACGAACGCGTCTACCGCGCCGCCGCGCAGTTTCAACATTCCATCCACAATAGCGCTGTTCTTTTTCTGGCGCACAGCCAGCACGGGTGCTTCGTCGTTGGTGATCACATCAGGGCAATCCGTGACGACCAGACGCTTGCGCAGGGCGGGCGCATCCGCAAAGACGCGCTCGACTTCCTTTTGCACCGTGTCGGCGGGGCCGGCCAGCTCCAGCGTAAGCTCCGGAAAGCGCCCAAGCGCTTCCTTCGCTCCTTCCACGGTTGCCTGCGGAGCGTGGTCGCCCCCCATCGCGTCCAGATAGATTTTCATGCGTTTTCCTCCGCTCTACTCAAGCTTGATGCCATAAATAGTGCTGGTATCCACGCCTGTGGTAGTAATGACCAGCACATCACGGTAAACCGCGGGGGAAGCCTCCACGATGCCGTCCAATTGCAGGGTATTGAGTATTTTTCCGGTCACAGCGTCCATCAGGTGGAGCTTGCCGTCGCTTTCGGCCTGCACGAGCCACGCGTCACCCGCGAGGTTGTACACGGCCACGGGGCTGGAAACGGCGGGGGTCTCCAGCGCCTTGCTCCAGCGCACATCACCGGTCGCCTTTGTAAGTGCGTATACGGTTGCACCGCTTGTGCCGTTGGTGACGGTGAAGAACACCAGGTCGCTCACCGTGTTCTGCCCAACGACGGGGCTTGCATAGCAGCCTACCCCTGCGGTGGCGGAATAAGTGAGATCCGGTACCTGGAATGCCCAGGCTTCCTTGCCGGAAAGCGCGTCGTAGCGGCGGATGGTGCATACACCGCTGCGCCCCTGATTAACGATGGTGTTGCCTGTGTACAGCGCCACGCCGGTATCGTTTTCCATGTCCAGAGCAATGGTCGCGTCCGTGTTGTCGCCGGTATCGGCCGCCCACAGGGGGGTGAGCGTGTTGATATCCACACATTGCAGGATGCCGGTCTGGTCGGCGAAGTAGACATAGGAGCCATACATGGCCACCGCGCCGTCCACATTGGTGCTCTTGACCTTCTGCTTATTGGCCAGCCATGAATAGCGCTGGTAATCGGGGCTGATTTTTAGCGTCCCCAGAATATAATCGAAATCATCGTTGGGCTTCATGGTATACAGCAGGCCGTTTTCGCCGCCCAAGATCATGGTTCCGGTGTTCATGTCAAACAGGGGCGCGCCGTTGAAACCGCTATAGCTGCTTTGCATCAGTTTATCCCGGCCATCCAGCAGGGCAAGTTCCTTGTTGGTCAGGAGGTTGAACAGGTGCAGGCCGTTGTCGATGGTTTTTTTGGAAAGCACGCTCAGGTGCTGGCCTATGGCGAGCAGCGGAGAGGCGTTGGTCTGCAGGGAAAGCACTCCGTTGGAAGGGTACCCAAGGTCGACGGGATCGCGGGTCAATTCGCCCGTCACCAGATCAATGAAATAGAGGTAGCCGTTCTGGCTGCCGACGATGACTTCCTTGAGCGCGGTTTTTTCTTTAAAAGCATCCTTGATGCCTAAAATGGAACGCAGCTGCGTGGGCCATTTCACGATCAGCGCCTGTCCCGGCCAACTGACGCCGGTAAGCGTAGCGCTCTTGGCGCTGATGCTACCTTCCATAGCCACCTTCCACAGCTCCGTCAGGGTTTCGGAAGTAATTTCAACCGTCCCGGAGGCGGCGTTCTGGCGGAAAGGCCCGCCACGGAAAGTGAGCACGCCGCTCTGATCCCATACGGCATACGTAAACGGATCGTTGATGACAATCTTTTCGTCGCGGGAGTATATTTCCTGCTTTTTGGTTCCTTCATACGCCTTGGCGGTAAGCTTGAGCACCGATGGCAGGGCCGTATCGTCCGCCGTTCCGGAGAGGATAGGCAGCGCCGTAGGTTCCGGCGTCGTAGCGGGCGTCGGTTCCGGCGAAGGTGTGGCCGTCGGCGTGGCCGTTGGCGAGGCGGTGGGTACCGCCGTAGGCTCTTGGGTTGCGGCGACTACCGGAACATCGTTCTGCGTGTCGCCATTTTCGTTGACCACGTCCGCTTCGGGCATGGTTCCCACGTTGTACAGGGTTACGTCCACGCCGTAATCGCTCTGGATAAAGGTCAGGTCATCCTTCGTCTCATATGCGGCAAAAAAGCTTCCGCTGTAAGGATCCTCCACGTTCGCGTTCAGGCTCCACGTTCGCGTCTGTCCGCTTTCCAGTACCTGGTTTCCGGCATCGCCAAGGTAGGCTTCCGCTACAACGTCGCCATAATCGTTTACGATCTGCACGGCTGTAACGTCCAGACTGGTGACCATGGTAAACCCAACGGTCGCGGGAACCGCGCCCTCTCCCAGATCGGTTTCAAAGTTCTGCACGGGCGGTGCCGTCGCCACGGGTGCCGCGATGCTCACAGTCTGCTCCAATGTAAAGTCTTCGCTCCAGGTACCGTCCTTCTGCATCGCCTGTACTGCAAACAAGCCGCTGTATGCCTCCAAATAGGTGTAGCGCAGCGTCCAGATGTTGCCATTGCTGTTTTTCGTCACTTCGCCGCCCAGCGTATCCGAATCGGTCAGCGTTTTGCGGAGGATCTCCGTCCCTTCCTGATTGAGAATCCTCAGGTCTTTGACCGACGAGGAGGTTTGGACTGTAAACACCAGCTCCACCGGCGCGGTGGCGGACGTGGGGCTGATGGAGAAGCTTTCGATACTGGCTTCGGTAGGCGATACAAGCTCCTTTACGCTGTCCAGTGCGGCAATGACGGTCGTTTTGATTTCCGCCATTGCTGTACCCAGGCCACCGCCCATGTTGTCCCAGTTCGGTAAAAGAATGCCAGCCAAAAGTCCGCCGATCACCAGCAGTACCACCAGTACAGGTACCAGTACTCCGCCGCGGCGCGCTTCTTCCTCTTCCGGTTCGTATTCATCTTCAAAATCATTGCGAGACCGTGCAGGCGCGGTGCGTGCCGCCTGCTCGGCAGGGCGGCGGGGTGGATCGCGGAGTGCGCCCTGGGCGGGTTCGTCCATTCTGCGCGCGGAAGCCTGCAGCTCGCGCCGCTGGGCCGGCCGTGTGCTGCCACACTGTTCCTGTCCGTTCCCTGGCTGCACTTGCCGGGCAAGCACATCCGTTTCAGATTCATTCTGCGGGAACGGCCAGGGTTCCCCATCCCGCGGGAAGGCCGCGGGGCGCTCACGCGGGGGCGGGGCACCGTCGCTGCCAAAGTTTTGCGTTCGATCGTCCCCCGCAGCGACGGACGGTCGACGCAATTCGGGGGTACCGCCGTAACGGGGCAGGGCCGTGCGCGCGCCTGTATAGCGCTGACCGGGCACGGCGTTACGCACGGGCCGCCCGGCAGCGCCCGCCGCTATCGCGTTTTCCTCACGGGGCGAGGGCACGGCTTCGCTGTCACCAGCCTCAAAGGGATCAAACGATGGCGCGGGTTGCTCCGCGTGCGGGAGTGGCATCGCAACGGGCGTAACCCGTACGTTCGCGTCCGCCGCCGCCTCGGGCGGGGGTACGCGGCCCACGCGGCGGTGACGGCCGGCAGAGGTAGAAGGCGCAGGTATCGCAGACGAGGCGGAAGCCCTTGCTCCGGCCAAAGGCGGGGTAAAAGCGGCACCCACGCGCGTGGGCGCATCGGCACCAGCCGTGGCAAAGCCGTCCTCCTCCGTCTGCGACATCACGGATTGCCCGTTATAAACAGGCATAGGCGGCTCAGTCCGAGCGGGAACAGCGGTAAAATCCGGCTTTCCCACATCGGGATCCCCCGTTTGTGTTTCTACCCGGGCAAAAGCCGGACGGTTGCCCAACACAGGTTTCGCCGGCGGCCACTCAATACTTTCGTTATCGTTGTACGTCGTAAACGGATCCTGCTGCCAGGGGTTTGCTTCCGGAGGCTGCTTTCCGGATGGATTGGGTTTTTTACCGAAAAAATCGCTCAAGATCGTACACTCCTTATCCCGGGTCTGCTGCCTGTTTATCCGCCCGCGGCCTCCTTCGGGCTAAGCCGAAAAGCTGCATAACACTAAAGTATATTATACCAAGAATCCCGGTTCTCCACAACCCCCAAATCGTATGCACGGCAGGGAACGAAACCCTGAAATCGTTTAGATTCAACGCCTGTCGTGTTTAGGAGGGGCAGAGGCTCCGCGCCGTGAGCGGACGGATGACCGGATATATGGGCAGGGATGTGCCGACTTTCCAACGCATCTTTACGCCTGGAGGTCAACGTCACCCGCGCCTGGAACGCCGCCTGCCCGCACAGGCTCGCCTGGCGCCGATGCCCCGCCAGCGAGGGGACGGCCTGCCTGAGCGGTAAGCACGGCGGCTTACGGCGAGAACCCGGCTTGTAAAAACCGCGCAGCGCGCGGCGTACCTGCGCCGGGGCAGCGCGCCGCCGGTGGATTCCCACACAAAGGGCGTAAGGCGTCCGCTGCCCTTTGTAACAATAAAGCTGTACGCACCCGTGTCGTACTCCGCGCGGTAGAGCATATGCGGCGGGTGCAGGCGGCCCAGCAGCGCCTCCGTAAGCTTGCGTATGGTCATTGCGTGAACGACGGGACGCATTTCCTCAACGAGCGCAGCAAGCGTTTCTTCCTTCATGCGCAAGCCCGTGAGCGTGTAGTAGACCGCCTTGGTGTAGCGTATAAAATGCCACAGCGACGCCTTCGCCTTGCCGCCCGCGAAGGTGAACGCCCTGTCCAGCGGCGCGATGCTCCAACGCTTTTCCATAAGGGCGTTCAGGCTTTCCTCGGTTTTTTCTTGGATGATCGTCTCGCCCAGCGCGGCGAGGGATACCAGCATCGTGGGCGTATCTTCGACATGGGCGATCAGCACCTCAGTCTCGGCGCGCATCGCAACCTCGCCGGGCGCGTCGCTCCAGCCATAAGCCGCTTTGCGCAGGGACTCGTCCGCCTGGTAGCGCAGCACCAGCCCCAGATGGATCAGTGCGCCGACACGCGGCACCAGATCGTCGGAATTGATCAGATGAATCAGCGGATAATCCGCGGGCGGACGTCCGAGCGCTTCCACAGCGGTCGTCGGGGAGGCGAAGCCATAGCCCGTCACGTATTGTTGCCGTACTCCCCAGTCGGTCAGCAGGCGGTGGCAGAAAATCTGCATGACCGCCGCGCCCTGGCTGTGCCCAGCCATCCATAGCGAAAAGCGGCTGTGGGGCGAGCCCATTTCGTAAAGAATATCCCTTAGCGTCAGTGTGGGGAGCCCTAACGCCGCGGCCGTATTGGGAAATTGGATACGCTCTGTGCTGCTTTCAAAAGATTCCGTTAGCTGGAGAAACCCTTTGTGAAAACCGTCCTGCGTGGTGAAACGGAAATTGCTGAACCAATCGTAAAAGTTCGAGCCTGTGCCCATAAACCCGATCGCCACCACATAGCGGCCCCCACCCGTGGAGTGAAGCATGGTGACGGTCTTGATGGTATCGCTTTTTTCTCTCTGGCGAAACGCGCCCCGCACCAGTGTAATCGGGTTGTGTTCCTTCAATGCCATACGCGCCCGCGCAATCTTCCAACGGTTGATCCGCGTTCGGATTCGTTCGCTTTTCACGTTCTCGCCCTCGCCTGCGATCGCGCCGCTTTCCAGGCGGTTATCCACCTGTACGGAAATATCCGTCCAGCCCGCACGCATCCAGGGGCCTAAATCAAGCGTGTAGGTCATATACGCCAGTTCCAGCGAAAGCTTGAGCACCGTATGGTCCAGCGGCGGGCGGAAAGCCCCGAAAGGGT
>JAJFVI010000065.1 GCA_021371895.1 Eubacteriales bacterium
TCGCCTTCCGCGCCATAGCCGTAGCCATCGGCCATCAACCGCTGGACGGCCAGGCCGGGCAGCTGCCGCAGCCCGCCCAGATCTTCGAACGTGTCCGTGAAACCGGCGAAGCCTCCGGATTCCAGAAAGGCCCGCAGACCCGCCTCGATGCGCGCCGCCTCCACAAGCGCCGCACGCTTCTCGCCGTTGGGACGCAAAGCTGGGACCATTCGGTACCGCTCGTCATAGTCCGCGCACAATCGCTTGATCTGCCGGTCCGTCACGGCCTCCACACACTTCACCAAATCGCCGATGCCGTAGCCGTTCACGCTATAGCCCAGCCGCGCCTGGGCCTCCACCTTGTCACCCTCGGTCACGGCTACTTCGCGCATGTTATCGCCAAAGCGCATGACCTTCAAACCCTTGGACACCGCAACGCCTACCGCGGCGCGCATCCATTCGCCCAGCCGCGTCTGCACGTTCTCATCCTGCCAGAAACCGGCGATCACCTTGCGGGGCATGCGCAGCCGCGCGGCGATAAAGCCATGCTCGCGGTCGCCGTGCGCCGATTGGTTGAGGTTCATAAAATCCATATCGATCTCTTCGTTGGGGATCGCTTCGCCGTACTGCGTAGCTAAATGGCAATACGGCTTTTGCAGCGCGGTCAGGCCGTTGATCCACATCTTGCTGGGGGAGAAGGTATGGCACCAGGTGATGATGCCGGCGCAGCGCTCGTCGTAATTGGCCTGCCGCACCAGTTCGGTGATCTCCGCGTTGGTTTTTGCGGTCACCTTGTAAACAATCCTGCAAGGCAGCTTGCCCCCCGCGTTCATCTGTTGCGCCATTTCAGCCGCGCGGTCGGCGACAGTCTGCAGTACTTTGGGGCCGTAGAGGAATTGGGAACCTACCACAAACCAGAATTCATAATCCTTAAGCATTCGGTTTCCTCCTTGATTCTTCGGCACCGTGCGGTGGCCGAAAACCTGATTTTTAATCTGCCTGCATTCGGCCAAAGCCGTTCGCCCCGCGGGTTCCCACGGACAGTTGTCCGCCCCGTTGCGGCCTTTCCGCGAGTCCGTTATCAGTGCATCCGCACCGTATCGGCTGCTTGTACGTACATATTATACCGTATTTTCGCCGTAATGTAATACCTTTTTTGCACAAATCGAAAGGTTTTTGCCGCAAAAGGCTCGTTCGCGCGTTTTGCGGGGATAGTCAGCATTCGGCTGCGCGCAAGTCACGGGCGCGTACAGGTACGGATCAAAGCATCCGTCCGCTTCCATCCGTTTCGCGCCATAGTAGCATGTGCTAACTTCGTTTATGTTTCATACGGATCTTCGAGACCCTTGCCGCTGATGATACGCCCGACACACTTCGCAATTCGCGCTTCCCGGGTAACGGCCTGTTTGGGCTGCATAAAATAGAGCGCATAACCTCTTTGCCGGCCCGGCGTCAGCGCCTCAAAGGCAGCTTTCAACATGGGGTCAGCCGCAAGGTGAGCCTGAAACTCCTGCGGGATCATCGTTTCGGCACGCTGCGTAAACGGCACCTCAAGCCCCGCTTTCTCAACCTCCATCGCCTTTGCGAGGAAAGCCGTCAGCTCTGCTTTCCGCGTCAGAATCTGACTCTGCGATGTAAATTTCATCATGCGCATCGCCTGCGAATTTTCGCCGGGTTTTATCAGGGCATCTTCCGCCTGCGCGAACAGCGCGCCTTTAAAAAACCCGACGGCGCAAGTGTCGTGGAACGCATAGAGTATGGCAACGTTTCCGCCCTGAAGCGTATAGCAGGGCTTCCCCCATTTCATTTCCTCGGTAAGCTGGGCATCCAGCAAAATTTCTCTGAGCGTGCCAAGCTCCTGCCGCCAGTTTTTCAACCCGGCCAGATACGTATCCACCTTGGGATTCGCCGTCATTTTATCCATAAAGGCGCCGCCTTTCCCTCTCCGGTTTCCCTGCTGCCGCTGTTCCGGGCGCGGCGCGCTTCCCTGCCGACATCCAGCGACGCATAGGAACCGTACAATATATACACGCTTCACAACGATTGGAAACATCTTCCGCAGCCGCCGTTCCTCGCACCACACTTGCCTAAAAAAACATTGAACGCATTCGGGAAGGATGGTACAATAACCGTATGAAAGACGAGAAAGAGATGTGCGCACGTATGAAAAAGGCACTGTGCCTCGCCCTGGCGGCCCTGACCCTTCTTTGCTTTGTTCCCGCCGCAGCGGAAACCTCGTCCCCGTCGGTGGATACACTTGTACAGGATGGGAATTATACCGACGCGCTGGCGGCGGTGGAAAAGATCATCCAAGCGGACCCCCACAACGATGAGGCTTACCTGCTGAAGGTGCGCATACGGCTGCTGGCGCTGAAGGAGGCTAACCAGGCGCTTAACGA
The DNA here is from genome assembly GCA_021371895.1 of Eubacteriales bacterium. Taxonomy (GTDB): domain Bacteria; phylum Bacillota; class Clostridia; order Christensenellales; family Aristaeellaceae; genus CAXXOK01. The sequence goes on from JAJFVI010000065.1 coordinate 2,379, forward strand.
TATGATCGCCGAAGATATCGGCAGCGTACAGGATCGATACGCCTACGTCGAAACGTCAAAAGCCTTGTATGCCACGGCGGGGTTTATGCTTACCATCCCCTTCACGCCCGATTACGCTTCCTCCGCCGAAGTGAATGCCGAAGGCGGATTTCCGCAGAACCTCAACACCGGGCTATGGCTCAGCGGAAAGGGCGGGGACGGAACCGCAATCAACGGCCTATTCGCGGCGCAGGGCCCCTGGATTTATTTCGTCGACCCGCTGGACAATTTCTATCTGTACAAGATGCGCGCCGGGGGCGGCGATAAACAAAAGGTTCTGGCTGTTGTTGCCGCAAGCCTGAACGTATGCGGTGACTGGATTTACTACCGTGCCGTGGATGAAAACAACAAAATATACAAAGTGCGTACCGACGGAAGCGAAAACACCCTCCTTTGCGAAGACGACTGTGCAAACCTGTGTGTGAAGGACGAGTGGATTTATTACGAGAACGCCGGGGACGACCATACCCTGTATACAATCAACATTGACGGAAGCCAGCGCCGTTCCCTGGGCGAAAAAGGGACGCTGCATTTTCTGAGCGACGTCTACCTGTATTACTCCTCCCAGGACGAGAAAACCCTTTCGCGCCTCAATATCTGGGGTGAAGCGGAGACGATTCTGAAAAAGACCTGGCATATAGGCTTAACACAAATCGGGGATCGCCTGTATTATACGGTCGACCAGAAGGGTATGGTCATCATGTCCATGAATCCGGACGGAAGCGACCAAACCGAAGTGTTGCGCGTAGACGGGAAAGCCTACTGCTATGCGGTTTCCCAAGGAAAGTTCATCTTTTCCACCCGCTCCACTGACAACGAGGAACTGCTGCTTTGTTATGATCAGCTTACAATGCAGGATCCGGTGAAGCTCCCCAGCGATTCCACCAGCGCACTCTGCGTGGACGCGGCAGGGAACCTATACGTTCTCAACGCCGACGGCCTTTACCTGATCGATCCCATCGGCCAAACCGTGAGCAAGCTGGAATAGATGCCCCACCAGAGCGAGTGCAAGACGCCCCCGATGGCGTATGCCACCATACGGATTGAAAAACCACACATACACTGGAACAAAAGACGGAGGAGAACCTTTATCCCTGTCCGTGGATTTTTATAGGTGTCTTTACCAGCCTTTAGACGACGGCTGCGGAAGAAGATGCAAAGAGCGCATTATAGAAACAAGCCGTACCCGGGCTCATTGCCGGGTGCGGCTTGCCTGTTTTATTACCAATTGCGATGTGCGCACCTTCCGTGCGACGCTTATTTCATCATCCCAATCACGACGCCTGCCGATGCCATAACGCCCACAGCCAAGCTGACCGAAGCCCAAAGCGCCCTTTTGCGCGGTGTCCAGGTTTTCTGGCCTGCCATTTTACAGGCGACATTTACCCCTGCGCCGAGCAGCGCACAAATCGCCGTCTGAAACAGCACGGCGTTCATCTCGCCGCCCACCCTTTCCGGCAGCGCAGCGAGGGTCGCCATAAAATACCCCAGCCGGAGCTGATACGAAACGACGATCGCAGCCAGATAACCCAGCGCGATACCCACCGAAGCTCCGATCAGGCTCGATTTCACGATATTTTTCAGCATCGGTTTCGCCCCCCCGTTAGAAATAGAGAATATCGGAGACGGCGCGCTCCACCCCGCCGCTGGGGCGGTTGAGGATTTCGCCTTGAAACCACATTTCCGCCGAACCACCGCCATCCAGATTCATAGCGGTTTCAGCGCCGTATTTGATAAACAGTTGTTGCAGATCCTGCAGGGAGATGCCGACTGAGTATCCATCCTGCCGCCCGTCCACCACAATGACGATATAGTGCAGCGGTCCGATCTGCCCGATGGCCGTGCGCGGTTCCAGCCGGGTGGATCTGGTGGAAATCACGTCAAACGTTGGGCTGAACTCCACCGCCGCCCCATCCCGTATTAACTCCGGCCCAAACTCAAAGGATTGCCACACGTTCGCGGCTATCATTTGCTTACTCAACTCCTGGTAGTTTTCTCCCGCGCGGTCTACCCTCACGGTCATGTCGCCGTCGGCGTCCAAAATGAGCAGATTCCGCGTAGTCTCGTTCGCGCGTATCAGCTGCCCGTTGCGGATAATGATGCCGTATTGGTGCGTACCACAATCGTCCCCGTTGATGGCCAGCACAGCGTTCGCCTGCGTCGCCAGGCTGGATACGGCCATTCCGCTTTGGGTCACCAGGGTCTTGAAATCCGTCGTTGCGGCCAACTGCACATCGGCCACGAAATAAGTAATGTCATTTTCAGTGACCTGACTAATGACGATGGAGCGCGAATCATCCTGATATTGCCAGCCATACGGTTCCGAGACGCATGGCGTTTCCCACGCGTAAGCCGTAACCCCAGTGTTAGCGATTAAAAACGTTAACACCGCCAGAATGCCGATCAGCCGTTTTTTTTGCATTGCTTGTTTCCTCCGGTTCATTATTGCCACCGCCATATTATAACAGAAAAAGCAAGGCATGAAAACGGTAAGGATACTTTCTTACCGCTTCATCAATTTCTGATGAAATCATCGTATGACAGGGCGAAATAGCAAAAGCAAGGGATGGCGTACAAGGAGGCTGCTGATTAATGAATGGTGCATTTCTTGCTTTGGGTT
>JAJFVI010000081.1 GCA_021371895.1 Eubacteriales bacterium
GCGGCCAGCTTCGGGTTGCCAAAGAGAATATCGCGGACGATCAGCGTCATCTTCACGATAAAAGTCCAATCCTGATCAGCAGGCACCACCTTGGAACGGGCGATGACCTGCGGAAGCGTTTTCCCCGCGTTGCAGTCAAAGCCCTCCGGGCAGTTGGTTTTTACCCAATGCAAAGCCTTCTCGTATTCCTGCGGGTCAAAAATCTCCAGCCGGATGCGGCGGAGGATCTCCGTCATATCCACCCACTCGGCGCGGATGCCGAAATACTTCTGGAACGTGTTGGTGTCGCAAAAGCTGCCCATAATGCCCATGGATACGCCGCCCAAATTGACGTACGCCTTGTTCCTCATCCAGCCTACGGCAATGGCGCAGCGGGCAAAGCGAACGAGCTTCTCCGTCACATCCGGTGGAATGGCGGTATCGTCGGCCTCCTGCACGTCCCGGCCGTAAATGCTGAAGGCGGGAAGCCCCTTTTGCGCGTAGGCCGCCAGCACTGCCGCCAGATACACCGCGCCGGGCCGCTCGGTGCCGTTGAAGCCCCATACCGCCTTGATGGTCAGGGGGTTCATGTCGAAAGTTTCCATGCCGTAGCACCAGCAGGGCGTAACCGTAAGCGTCGCCACGACGTTCTGCGTCACAAACAGGTCTTCGCACCGGGCGGCTTCCGCGCCGCCGCCAATGGTGAATGGCGCGACAACCACCTGCAGGGGTGTGCCGTCCGGATAGCGCAAACTTTCCAGCAGCGTTTTCGCGCTTTGCGCCATCCCCATGGTTTGCCCTTCCAGCCCCTCGCGCACACCGCCCCAACGACCGTCAATCACCGGGCGAATACCGATTTTGGGGTACAACATCTACCTGTCCTCCTTATACTCCGGCTGCTCCTTGCAGGGGGCGCATTTTTCATACCCGGGATGCCGCCCGGATACGTGATAATAATTTTCGCGTAAGTCCAGCAGCTTGTCGATGTTTGCACGGCTGATTTCCTGCGCGCCGCCCAACAGCCGCGCGGTCAGGCTGATCTTGGCGAAAAGTTCCAGCGTTTCCATGCGGTAATAAGCTGTGATCAGGTCTTTGCTCAGCGTAAGCGCGCCATGGTTTTGCAAAAGCATCACGTCGTGCTTTTCCAGGTAGGGCTCAATCGCGTCGGGAACTTCCCAGGTGGAGGGCGCACCGTAGGGGGTAACCGGCACCGCGCCTATCGCGATGACCGTCTCGATCATGCTGTAATCATCCAACGGAATGTTGGCCACGGCGAAACCTGTGGCGGTCGGGGGATGCGCGTGCACCACACCACCGACGTCGGCGCGCTTTTCATAACAGCGCATGTGCATTTTCATTTCGCTGGAGGGCACGCTGTCCTTGGGGCCTTCCAGCACCTGCATAGCGGCGTTTACACGGAGCAGCATATCCGGCGTGATGAAGCTTTTGCTGACCCCCGAAGGGGTGATCCAGAACGTGCCGTCGTCCAGCCTAACCGAAACGTTACCGTCGTTTGCCGCGACCCACCCCAACTGCCACATTTTTTGGCACACGTCGCAAATCTGATTTTTGATCTCTGCGGTATTCATAGCCGTTTCATCTACCTCTCACACTCTATATATTATCATAATGCCTGTGTCAAGAACAGCCTTTTATGCCGGAAACATACCTGCGACTGCGCATCGGCCGTCGCTGATTTATCCGCAAGGGAGGCGGAGCAACTCTGCTGGATTCCGTTATCAAGCAGCCCGAATGCGAAGAAACGTCCGATAGAATCATAAACAATGCCGCAGGAGAAAAACGACTGGCGATACACAGATGCAGCGCTTGGTTAACAGGGAGTGCATTGTTTAGCACGCGCAATAGAAACGTTACGCTACATATTGAATTGTATTAGCCGCACTTGCTCCGGCAGTATTCAGTGGCTTGTGTGGAGCGAGGCAGCTGTTCATAGCACACAGGGATGCATAAAGCAAACAAGGCAACCAAACACGGGCCGCTTCCATTCGGGAAGCGGCCCGCTTGATTGCTTACCCTAATAAAGCATGGCGCAGCAACCGGCCTTGCCGGATCCCGGCACCAACTGACCGCGACGTGCGTAACGACACGGAGGCTGGGGAGCGAGGCGGATGCGCTGCTGCTATATTCTCTTCAGCTTTCGCACGCTGTCGCCTTCGCAAAGTTGCGTTGGGAGCGTGATGATCTGGTGCAGCGGCAGCGCCGATCCGTTTGAAAGCAGCCCAAGCAGTAATTTTGCCACGCATTCGCCGATGGCGTTTTGCGGTTGCTTAACCAATGTGAGATGGGGATACATTGCGCCGAAAAGATCCAGCTTGTCAAAACCGATGACCGATATATCGTCGGGTACCTTCAGGGCCGCTTCGTTGAGCGCGATCATGGCGCCCAGCGTCATTTCGTAATTTGTTACGAAAACAGCGGTCAGGGGTTTGGGAAGAGACAACAGCGCTTTCATTTGCGCATATCCCCCTTCCAGCGTATAATCACTGAAACGGATCATCTCCTCGCCGGGTTTCAGGGAGAACTCGGCGCAGGCGTTAAGGAAGCCCTCGCGGCGCTTCTGGGTGGTATAAATGCCCTCGTTGCCCAGAATCAGACCGATCTCCTCATGCCCGGATTCCAGCAGAAAGCGCGTGGCTTTTTCCGCGGCCTCCACGTTATCTACCACCACCGCGCTTACCCTGCCGCTTAAGGATTTGAGTATCCTGTCCACCAATACGATGGGGATACCGGCGTCCAGCGCAGGTTTCAGGTGCTCGCCGGTGCTGTCCGTGGGCATGTTGATCAGGCCGTCCACACGTTTGTGCATCAGGAAAGTAACGGCTTCCTTCTCGCGGCGCGGGTCCGTACGGCAGTCGCATACGATGACCGCGTAATCCAATTTGCGCAGAATATCCTCCATGGTGGTGATAATGGATGTGATGAACTGGTTGCCAAGCTCCGGAATCACGACGCCGACCGTGCGGCTGAGACGGGTTTTCAGGCTGCGCGCAAACTCGTTGGGCACGAAACGTAAGTCGCGCACCGCGTCCTCAATCAACCGTTTATTGTTGGGGCGCACATTGCCGCCGTTGAGGTATTTCGATATCGTTGCAAGGCCCAGGCCGGTCATTTTCGCGATGTCCTTTATTGTGGAAGCCATTCGGAAGCCCTCCCGCCATGCGGTTACGTCCGTTTCTGCGCTGATTATAACAGATAAAGCCGGCGAAAACAACGAAACAGCAGATCGTTAGGGTTTTGACAACACAAATGCGCGGAATAATCTTGACAGAAGTCGCCGAAATGATTATATTCTATGAAACGGAAACGTTTCGTTATGAAGAGGTGAATGGATATGGCGTTGGTATCCTCCCGGGAACTGCTGCTGGCCGCACAGGAAGGCGGTTACGCCGTAGGCGCGTTTAACGTAGAAAATATGGAGATGGCGCAGGCCGTGGTTGCCGCCGCCGCGGAGGCGCATGCCCCCGTGATTGTGCAAACCACTTCCGGCACGCTTAAGTATGCGCCGCCCAGCGTTTTTGCAGGCATGGTGCAGCGTTTGGCGCGCGACGTGCCTGTGCCCGTGGCGCTGCATCTGGACCATGGCAATAGTCTGGCGCTGGCAACCGCGTGCGCGCGGGAGGGCTACACGTCGCTGATGATCGATGGCTCCACACTCCCGTTTATCGGTAACGTTACGCTTACCCGCAGCGTGGTGGAAATGGCGCGTGATCTGCCTGTGGAAGCGGAGCTTGGTATCGTGGGCGGCAAAGA